>NZ_JXIQ01000107.1 GCF_000934845.1 Mesobacillus subterraneus | reverse complement strand
ATCCTGCATTCCCGAAGCTACTGTAACGAGGTTGGTGGCGAAATGCCGATATTCTCGTATAGTGCCTTTTGACGTTTAGTTACTTCTCCTATGCGGATCTGAGCACCTGGTTGTTCAAAACACTCAATGATGTCAAATTCATCAAGAAGTCCCTGCATTGTATACTTTTTAAATAAATTTTGATCCTGCATAGCCTTTTTCAGATAGGAAAGGAAAATTAGTGCAATGAATTCTACAAATAGTTTGCCATCCAGACTTGCATCAGAAGAAACAGATAAGCGACGTAAGTTTAAACGTTCTTTCAGGTTGCCAAATGCCTTTTCAACAAGATCCTTGTTGCGATAAATTTCAAGTGCCTCAATAGGATCTTTGATCTCGTTACTAACGAGGCAAAAATAGCCATAATTCTGTTTAGCCTCATCCATTACTTTTTGTTTAGCCATTGTTTTTGTGCCACGAACTGGCGTAGTTTTGATAGCAAAGTACTTAGCATAAAGCTTTTCATTTTCAGGATTTCTTTTTCCGCTTTCAATCTCTTCCTGAAGTATGCTGAGACGTGAATGGAGCTCTTTCTCATCCTCCATTGCTTTCTCGTGGTTGAAATAAAGATGCAAATACATGCGACGTTCCCCTCTGAGCGTGTCTCCTTTATAAGGTCTGTTCTGAGAATAAGCCCAATCAATCTTTTGAGTAGAAGCGTAAAGTTCATATTTCTGGCTGTAGTTTGTCCACGATCGCAGAGAATCTCGCACCTTATCCAACTCCGTCTTCACAAATTTCAAAGAAAGCTTTGTGGCGATTAGAAACTTTAAGTGATTCTGATACAGCGCATTGATATTATCCTCACTATAGAAGCCACGGTCCATAACCAACATCATCTTTTTGCATTTTAGAAAGTCCATATCTGCTATAAGGTTCTTCACGGTCTTCACGTCTGCGATGTTACCTGGCAATTTTCTATAATAAAACGGCAGGTTGGATTGTTCTCCAAACAGCAGTGCAAGATTGATCTGTGGGAGGCGGTCATCTTCTTTATTAACCCCATAACGTACTTGTTTAAGATTCTGTGAATAACTTGATATCGAAGTCGTGTCATACGCCCAGTACTCATTTTCCGTGCGTCTTTTCCCTTGTAAACGAAAGAAGCTA
This sequence comes from Mesobacillus subterraneus, assembly GCF_000934845.1. Lineage (GTDB taxonomy): Bacteria > Bacillota > Bacilli > Bacillales > Cytobacillaceae > Mesobacillus > Mesobacillus stamsii. The sequence continues at coordinate 26,890 of NZ_JXIQ01000107.1, read as the reverse complement.
TACCGTTCTTCTTCCGTGATGGATGCAAATAACTCACTACTTCTTTGGGAGGGGATATCTTTGCCATAAGGGTGCTTGTGAAGCGCTGCCCACTTTGAAAAACGACTGAGTGGACTTTTGTCCTCAAGGATCAAATAGTATGCAATGGAAAGAATTTGCTTATATGTATCAGGGAAACACTTCTTGAGGTCATTGGTAATACCTATTTTGTCCCCAATCTTATCAAAAAGGTAAGTGGCACCATAAAAGCTGCGAGAAACACCTTCCGTCGGAACAGGCCCCGGCTTTTTAGCCTCCACAACGTCTGCTTTAGCTTTCTTCCTAGTGGGGACAATTTCACCACTCACAGGATCTACTCTACCTATGAGTGTACGCTTAGCACGCGATTGTTTCTTTTCTTTATCCCAGTAAGAAATAGATTGGTAAGCATAGGTAATTCCAGTTCTCTTGTCGGTTTGATAAACAATTGCAGCCATAGTCAGTCCCCCTGTACCTCGTTATGTTAACTATAAAACATAACGAGGTAAAAGTCAATCAAAAAAGCTAATAAACCGTTGAAACACAGGGGCTTATTAGCTTTCATCGTTACAGATTCTCGGGAATGCAGGATTTATGTGAAGGAGTTACGTGAAAAGTATTCCATTCCTAAAACAGAAGAAAAGCGTGTTTATGAGGCTATTCCAGATCCACCAATGGGGCAACAAGCACAGGTTGATTTTGGACAAACCATACAGAAGACGACAAATGGAAAAGAGATAAAGTTATATTTTATTAGTTTCGTCCTTTCGCACTCACGTTATAAATATGTGGAGTGGCTAGATAGACCTTTTACAACAAAAGATGTCATACGGACCCATGAAAATGCGTTTCAATACTTAGGAGGTATTCCTTACGAACTTGTTTATGATCAAGACTCCTTAATGGTAGTCAGCGAAAATGCGGGTGATCTTATTCTTACAGGTGAATTTCAAGCTTATCGTGAAGAAAGGAAATTAACTCTATTTGTGTGCAGAAAAGCGGATCCTGAAAGCAAAGGGAGAATTGAAAATGTGGTCGGATTTATAAAGAAAAACTTCGCTAAGAACCGTGTCTTTCACAACATTGAAACGTGGAATGAGTTGGGCATGGCGTGGCTTGAGAGAACGGGAAACGGGAAAGTTCACAATACAACAAAGAAGAGACCGGTCGAAGTGTTTGCCCTCGAAAAACAGCACTTGAGACCAGTCGTTACAAAAATTACTCTTTCGAGTGTTGATTCAAGTATAACAAGATCAGTTCGGAAGGACAATACCATCATTTATCTATCCAATCGTTATTCCGTCCCTCTCGGCACATATAAGAAAGATAAAGAGGTTTATATCGAGACAACGGATGAAAATCGCTTAATTGTTCGAGAGGAAAAGGCAGGACCAGTGATAGCCGATCATAAAATTAGTCATGAAAAAGGAAAATTGATTCAAGACCGCCAACATAAACGGGATCGCAATAAAGGAATTCCTGCTTATATCGCTAGTGTTGCCGAGAAGTTTGAAGATGTAGGATTGGATCATGATTATCTGGAGGAAGTTCACCGAAGGTATCCCCGATATATTCGTGATCAGCTTCAACTTATATCAAAAGCGCTTGAATCCGAACCAGACATTGGAAATGATGCCTTAAAGGAATGTGTTCATAAAGGGATCTATAGTGCAACTGAATTTAGCGATGTCGTTCAGCATGTCAAACGCCAACGACAAGCCAACCACGAATCCCTGGAGCAGAAAAAGGAACAAATAAAGCTACTTAATGTAGTGGACAGGTCCGTCATTCTCACGAAGCCATATATTCGAGACGTGAATGAATACATAGCCATATTAGAAGGAGGAGCAGCCAAATGAGCGATTCGTTGGAACAGTTACAACAGCAATTACGTTCATTGAGGGTGTCGGAAGGTGCAAACTACCTTCCAACACTCCTTCAACAAGCGGAAACAGAGGACTGGACCTATCAAACGTTTCTCCGTCAATTAATAGGTTATGAGCAAAAGCAGCGCGACGAGAAGCAAATAGAAAAACGCCTTAAATGGGCGGCATTTCCGTTCTATCGAACATTGGAAACATTTAATCTCGAGGAGCAGCGAACACTCAGCAAGAAGCAACTTAACCAATTAAAAGAATTCACATGGTTAGACCAACTATACAATCTCATTCTCTTAGGACCGACAGGGGTAGGCAAAACACTTCTGTCAACGGGACTAGGAATTGAAGCCATTCATCAAGGATACAAAGTGTCTTTTATCAGTATGGGTGAACTCGTTCACACCTTAAAAACCGAGGAGTTTTCAAGAAAGTCTCAGACAAGAATGAAGCGCATTAGGGATTCACACTTAGTTATTATTGATGATTTGATGTATATGGCGATGGACACTCGTGAAGCCAATCTATTCTTTCACTTGATCAATGACCTCTATGACAAATGTTCTATCATTCTAACATCAAACAAAGCCCCGCAAGAATGGGGCGAATTATTAGGGGATCCTGGCATCACCACGGCTATTTTGGATAGGCTTATCCATCGGGCAGAAGTAATCCATTTTAAAGAGGATGATAGCTATAGAATGAGGCATCGATCTTCCATTTTTGAGGGAGAAAGTGTCCAAAATTAATTAGCAAAAAGTGTTCATTTTCACTTGACGGTTACACCCCCTCTTGTTCCAATGCTTTCTTAAATTCCTTTTCATCTTTATACATTTTTTTAATTTCTTTTAACTGCTTATTTATCTCATCCTTAGATGCTGTATATCCCTTTTGATTAACTTCCTGAAGTAGGATCTTATTTTCTACTAAACTATAGAAGATAGATCTTGCCTCATTTCCTTCATTTTTAACAGAGATGTAGATAATATTCGATTATATTCACTACCTAATATTTTTTCCCCATTGATAATAGCTACAGTTTTTTTGTCATTAATAATTTGTTTTGAAACCTCTTTAGGTAACTCATTTATTTGTTCACTTTTTTCGTCTTTACTACTTGCTGTTCTTTCATTTCCTCCGCAAGCAGTCAATACTAGAGCTATTAATCCAATATAAAACAAATACATTAATTTTTTCATATATTTCTCCTTATATTTGTTACAATCTAATAGGAGCAAAATTGCCTATTTAATCTTTAGCTTCAATCACAATATTTTCGTAAAATTTTTTGTCTATATAAATAAATAGTTTCCATATTCCTTCTGATGGGAATTCCAAATTGGAAGGCATATTTACACTACCGGGACCCACCTGTGCATCCTTATAAAACATTCCAGAAAATACTTCAATAGGTTCAGCTTCACTATCCTTTTTTAAAGCAAAAATTTTAACTGGTTTATTATAAATATTTACATTTCCCCAATAAAACCAGATAACCTTTTCCCTTTTATTAGCAATAATAGGTGATTTAGTAAAGCCTATTCTCCCTTCTTTTCCAATTATTTTATATGATATGTCCTCACCATTTATATCTTTAACAGTATGCTCGAATGTTGGAGACAATTCCCAGCTATCACCAGAATGATTCTTAATATCCTCTTTTATAATTTCTGTATTTTCTATCTCTTTTGATTGTTGATACTGTTTATCTTGTTCTCCTTCATTTAAAGTACAGGCAGATAAACCACTCAAAAGGAGAAATATACCTAAAAAAATAAATGCTTTTTTCATTCCTAACCTCCACGTATACTTTAATTAAAATATCTTTTATTAACAAAAAAACAAAATTTATTTGTAACCATTACCCAAATTTCATACCTTTTAAGCCCCTGCATCCTTGCTTGTGGATATATTGTTAATTTTCCGGTATATAATATCAGATAAAAGTATACTTAATGTATATAACTCTCCTCGTATATCCGGACACCTTAAAGCGTGTCCGGACAGTTTTTGTGATTTTTTTCAACAATAATTCCTATAATAGACATTAAAATTATCAGTATAGATGAAGTCTTCCTTATCAAGGACAGCTGAGTGAAGTTTTTATGGCTTACCGAAACAAACTCTAAGATCCTCTTTCTTATATAAGGAAAATTCGTTACAGCAGATCGAGTAAAACCATATACTACACCTGCCATAATAGATAACCACCAATTGTCCGAAAAAATGGATAATAGGAGATACAAATGGAATAGAGTCCCCGCCTGGTATGTTATGAAACCCATCCCTAAAATGAATCCCCAAAGAATGGAACTTTTATCTCCTGATTCCTAAACCCATTTTGCAGGAACTGCAACATGAGAATGAAGGTCTTGTTGGTAGATTGTGAGAAGGAATACGACTAGCATCCCATATGTGATATTTCATTTCTCCATTTTCTTTATATCGGTCAGAATAGAAATATTAATTGCAAGCTCAAATTGCACTTTCACTTCATCAGTAATATTAATACCAACCTGATACTCGTTGTCTATATTTACTTTTCTAGGTCGACCTACTTTTTCTTTTGTTAAATCTTTTGCTTTCCCTTTGCCTCCAGAATTTGAGTAATCGGGTAATAAGGCATTCTTTGTCATACCTCGCTGCCAATAACGACTTAATAACTTTTTTATCTTAAATGGACTTAGATTAGTCTTTTCTGCAATCTCTCGAATTTTCATTTCTCTACCTTGCTTTTGAAGCAGCATCTCCATGTGTTGCAAACAATGTTGCTGGATGATTTCCCAGTCTTCCTCACGTTTACGGATTTGTACTTCTGTTAAGTCAATATCTGAAACAACTTTTGCATATGGATCACTAACAACAAGTAGTTCACTTTGCTGAATTTCCGTTGCTAGGTTCGAATATATTTCTTTCTTAGGCATCGAACTTGTCGCATCAATATCTACAATAAACACATACGGTTCATCCATTTCGATAATACGTATTCGCTTAGAATCGGCAGAATATTGAAGCACCTGATTAATATAAATCATCCGTATTTCTCCTTCTTCAGCGTGCTTTCATCAATGGATTTAATATCAATCTGTTGCTCTAAATTTGGTGGCTTAAGCATATCAATAACGATGACTTTTTGAGCAAGCAAATGATAAAAGAGTGTTACACCACTACCAAAAGGTAAATGGGTATCGGTATCAAATTCATTCGTAATTATACGGATACTATTTTTATTATTTAGTAACCTTTGCATTAAAGATAAGGATAAATCTTCAATATGTTGTGAACACATTTCCTGAAATACATCATAATCTCGAATATCAAAATAGTCATGAATGTAGCTAATGTTTCGTGCCATTGTTTTAGGAATCTCTTCCTCTGTAACAATGACCCAATCAATATCCTTCCGTTGCCAATACTCTCGTTCAATCTCAAACTTTTCGAGTACTCGTTCCTTCAGTAATTCGTCCTTCATTTTGATTGTACGAGCTACTTCAAACACACCTTGTCCTTTATCAACTGTTAATAAAAAATCCGTTGTCATCACAATCGGATCACCAGTTTTAGGATCAGTAGGATGTTTAATACCTAACTCATCTGCAATAACAATGGTTTCTTCTAATGGTAGTAAAGGAAATTGTTGTAGTCGCAAAACATAGTTCTACACTCCCTCCTTCTCTCAAACCCTTGCCATTCCTGCCTTTCTCCCATTTTCCAATTTCTGTAGGCAAACATAAACTTACAATATTTATCGCCTTTCTCCTCCTACTTTTTGTCAGAAATCAAGATTTTTAGGAAAACATAAATGTACAATGGATTGACAGGAATTAGGTGATTCGGAAGGGTGATTTCCTGTATTTTCTCCTGCCCTTTTTCGCTCTTTTCTTCCTACCTTCTTTATAAAAACCGTTGGTTTTTCAGGCTTTTCTTCTGCTTATATATCCGCTTTCCTCTTGCATTTCTCATGCTATTTCCAGGCTTTTTAGAAACAAAAAACACGAGGAAAACTGGAGAGTTGCTCCAATTTTCACTCGTGCTATTTACCGTTTATGTTTGACCATTTTACATTTAGTTTTGCTATTTACCGTTTATGATTGACGGGAACACCTTTCTCATGCTTTTTTCTGGTTCTTTCTCCGATTTTGGACACAAAAAAACGAGGAAAACTGGAGGAAATACTCCAATTTTCACTCGTTTTAGGGAACAACTTATTTGACCAAGGGAACAGTTTATTTGCCTTGGGTAAAACTTCTTTTTGCTATAACATAGAAGCAGGTGATAGGAAAAAAGGGATTAGGGATTGAGTGCTAACATTTTTCCATTATTCCTTTACTTTCAATAATCTTAAACTGTTTAGGGTAACAATCAATGTTGCTCCCATATCTGCAAAGATGGCTAACCACAATGTCAACCAGCCTGGAACAATAAGTACCAAGGCAAGTAACTTAATGCCTAATGAAAAAGTAATATTTTGCTTAATGATTGCCAACGCTTTTCGACTTAGTTTGATTGTATATGGAAGTTTACTTAAATCATCAGACATCAAAGCAATATCCGCAGTCTCTAATGCTGTGTCCGTTCCAGCTCCGCCCATTGCTATACCCACTGTTGCAGATGCAAGGGCAGGTGCATCGTTTACTCCGTCTCCGACCATTGCTACTTTATCATATTTACTACGAAGCTGTTTAATATAGACTAACTTATCTTCTGGTAAAAGTTCAGCTTGTATCTCCATGACACCAACTTCTTTACCGATTGCTTTAGCTGTTCCTTCATTATCTCCTGTAAGCATGACCGTCTTTTCAATGCCAATTTGATGAAGTTTACGAATTGCCTCTTTAGAACTCTCCCTTACTTCATCTGCCACTGCAATAAGAGACATAATCTCTTTAGAAGTTCCTAAGACCATCACTGTTTTTCCTTGCTCTTGCATATTAGTTATCTGTTGTTTAATATTCTTTTCTATGCTATATAATTCCTCGAATAAATTTGGACTACCTACATAATAAGTCGTTCCATCGATATCTGCTTTTACACCTTTTCCTGTAATCGACTGGAAGTTCTCTATATTCACATCTTTATAAGGTAAATTATCGGCTTCAGCTTTTCTTATAATGGCTGAAGCTAACGGATGCTGTGACCCCTTTTCAATTGCAGATGTAATCGTCATTATTTTTTGTTCTTCTTCATTAAAAGCGACAATATCTGTAACAGAAGGAAGACCTTTTGTAAGTGTTCCAGTTTTATCAAATGCAATAACTTTTAATGCCCCTGTTTCTTCTAAGTGAATTCCACCTTTTATCAAAACACCATTTTTCGCTCCATTTCCTATGGCAGTTACAATGGATACTGGTGTTGAAATGACCAACGCACAAGGACAACCTACAACAAGAACTGCCAAACCTCTATAAATCCACTCCTGCCAATCTCCGTTTAAGAATAGGGGAGGAACTACTGCCAGTAATAGGGCAATAATAATAATTCCTGGTGTATAATACTTTGCAAATTTGTCTACAAACGCCTGGGATGGTGCTTTTTCCGCTTGTGCTTCCTCCACCATATGAATGATTTTGGAAAGAGTGGTATCCTCAACACGTTTCGTAACTTTTACCTCTAATAATCCTTCTTCATTCAACGTACCAGCATATACCTCTTCATTGACTTTTTTTACTACTGGTACAGATTCACCCGTAATGGCCGCTTGATTGATAGTAGATGTTCCTTTTACAACAATCCCATCCATTGCAAGTTTCTGACCTGGTTTTACTATCATAATGTCGTCTATTTGAATGTCATCAACTTGAACCGTAATCTCTTTATTTCCTCTACGAATAAGAGCTTCTTTTGGTGCTATATCCATTAGGGATTGGATAGAATTACGAGCTTTATCCATTGAGTATCTTTCTAATGCTTCGCTAACTGCAAACAGGATAACAACAGTTGCTCCTTCGCCCCATTCTCCAATAGCAGATGCTCCTAATATGGCTACCGTCATCAAGGTATTCATATCAAACTTTAAATGAACTAAATTTTTAAGTCCTTTGATAAATAGGGAATAGCCACCAATCAAAATAGAAAGTGCATAGCCTATAGTCGGAATTAGACTTTCCTCACCATATTGTTTGGTCATCATCCAACTTATCAATAGTAAGACTGCTGATATATATACTTTTATATTTTCTTTTTGTTTCCAAAAAGATTCTTGCTTAACAACTTGCTCTCTTTCATTTCTTATCTTTAAATTTTCAAATGCCCCTGCTTTTTCTAACTCTTCAATAGTTGCATTTCCAATAACATCAACTTTCGATGCACCAAAATTTACTTTCGCATCTTGAACTCCTTCAAGTGCTTTGACGTTGTTTTCAAATATTGATGCACAATTTGCACAAGTAAAACCTTGTACTCTATAAGTTTTCGTTTGTTGTTGTTCAGACATGTGCTTTCACCTCCTGATTATGTTCCAATGCAATAAGGATTAACTGTTTAATATGGTCATCGTCTAATGAATAAAAAGCCAATTTCCCTTCTTTTCGATGCCTTAATATAGAAAGTTTATGAAGAGTACGAAGATGATGGGAGGCTGTCGCTACAGATGTACCTAAGATATTGGCAACATCACAAACACATAGTTCATCTTCTTGACAAAGAGCATACGCAATCTTAGTACGATTTTCATCACCTATTACTTTAAATACTTTGGAAATATTACTGATATCTGCCTTCTCGATTTCCTCTTGAACTCGATTTACTTTCTCTTCATCGTAGCAATAAATTTCACATGTATCTTTTTTACTCACATTCACTTCTCCTTTCTCATTCAAATGTTTATTTGAATATATTATAACTCTAACCCCTTTGTTATTCAAATATATATTTGAATGAAACGAAAAATTATTCTTATCTTTATGAAAATCCCACAAATTAAAGGATTTTATTAATATTCCAAAGAATACAGATACACAATAAAGTTTTTAAACGAGGAGTTCTAAAATGAATAGCACATGGAATCAAATTATCTATAAAGTATGGTCGCCATTTTATGACCAATTTTTCAATAAAGGAATTTTTTTAAAAGCAAGAAGAGAGGTATTTAAGGATATAGAATGGGTTCAGGAGGAAAGGGTACTCTTCGTAGGTTGTGGTACAGGTGCAGATTTAGAGTATGTCCCTCATAATGATATCGACATAACAGCCATTGATTTTTCCAGTGACATGCTGGATAAAGCAAGAGAAAAGTTTCATCATACAGATATTACATTCCTGCAAATGGATGCACAGGATTTAACATTTCCTGATGAATCTTTTGACATTGTAATAGCAAGTTTACTTCTTTCTGTTGTCCCAAATCCTCATAAGTGTATGGAAGAGATGATTAGAGTAACGAAACCTAAAGGGAGAATATTGATATTTGATAAATTCGTTCCTGAGAACCAAGAACTATCCCTTTTCAAAAGGGGAATAAGACCGCTTATCTCCTTGTTGGGTACAGATATTGGATTGAGATTTGAACAAGTGGCTAATCCATTTTCTAAGCAATTATCCATACAAATGGATTCACCAATTATGCTAAATGGTATGTACAGAAAAATTATTGGAATTAAAATCCAAAATGATAAAAAAGTAAGGAATTAAATACTCAAGGTTAATTGAATAAAAAATGCTTTACTCCTTATTGAAGTAAAGCACCATTTGTTTAAGAAGAACATGTACAGACCTTCTATCCTGCACAACAAGATAATTTTGAAACGTCTTTATCAAACGTAAGAGAAGCCAACTTTAACCCTTCTGCCATTGTTAAGTATGGTGCAAGGCTTTCCTTTAAGTCTTCAACAGTTAGACCAAATTTCACAGCTAATGTTCCTGCATAAATTACATCACCAGCATTTTCAGATACAACATGGACTCCTAATATCTTTAATGTTTTCGCATCTGCCACTATTTTGAATACACCTGTGGTTTCACGATTCACAATTGCTCTTGGAACAGCTTCTAAAGGTAATACAGATGTTTTGACATCATATCCTTTTTCTTTTGCTTGTTCTTCTGTTAAACCAACGGTTGCAATCGAAGGATTTGTAAATGTAACACCTGGTACAACCGATAAATCTAATTTTTTATTTAACCCACCAATTGCATTATCAGCGACAATTCCACCTTCATAGGCCGCTACATACACAAATTGTGGTCCAAGTGTTACATCCCCAGCAGAATAAATCTTTTCATTACTTGTTTGAGCATATTCATTTATTTTTATTTCTTTGCGGTTTCCCACTTCAACACCTGCTACACTTAAATTTAGAGAATCTGTATTTGGTTTTCTACCTGTTGCAACAAGGAGTTGCTCTGATTCAATTATTTTTCGTTTTCCTTCAACCGTTACATAAACCTTTTTTATTTCTCCTTCTTGTTCCACACGCTCAAAAGTTGCCCCTTTTATTAGGTTTATACCCTGTTCTGTTAAAGCTCTTTCCACTGCTTCAGAAATCTCAGGGTCATATTCTTTTAATAGACGCTCACTTCTTTGCATAAGTGTAACTTCCGAACCTAAATGATGAAAAAGTTGCCCAAGTTCCATTCCAATATACCCTGAACCAATTACCGTTAAGCGTTTTGGAACTTTTTTTAATTCAAGTAGCGTTGTACTTGTTAAATAATCTACTTCTTCAAGTCCTGCAATCGGTGGTAAAGATGGAGAAGCACCTGTTGCGATTAAAAAGCGTTTTGCTGAAAGTTTTCTTCCATTTACCTCAACTATACTTTCATCAACAAATTTAGCTTCACCCTCAATTAAATCAAATCCATATTTATCAATTAAATTAACATATTTTTGATTGCGGAGTTCACTAACCAATTCATTCTTTTGCTTTACTAACGGTGCTAATTCTACTTCTCCAGCAGATGTTTGTAACCCAATAAATGGATTTGATTTTGCTAAATGATTGATTTCCCCAGCTCGTAAAAGGGTTTTTGAAGGAACACAACCAATATTTACGCATGTTCCCCCAACCGTTCCACGCTCAATCATCCCAACTTTTGCCCCATATTCTATTGCTTTAATGGCGGCCGAAAAGGCCGCTCCACCAGAACCGATAATAAGCAGGTCATAATCACCTTCATTACCTAAATCCACATCTTCCTTTGATAACACATCTTCTATTTCACCAGGTTGATATTTTGCTTCATTGATAGCTCTTTTGGCAATTTCAACCTCTTTATCATCAGGTAATTCAAATAGAGCTTCACCACGACTAAAATTAGCTTTAATGTTTTTAGCTCCTATATTTTCAAGTGCAACAGCCACATGCTCCTCACATCCTGTACAAGTCATTCCCTCAATTTGTATCCGATATTTTTTCATGTGTTTTATCCTCCTTAATCCTTTTATTTTAATTTTTTAATAGCCTTTTAACCATCTACTCTTTTTTAATCTCAGCCTCGAAACCCTACAAAAGCTGTTACCATAAATGAACTAAAAATATCACTAACAGTTTTTACATCTTTCTCATTTCTACACAAAAACAAGCAGAAACGATATAAAATCTTGCTGTTGCTATTTTAACGTATAACCAAATACCCAGTTCTTATAGGTATCCTTCAGCCATTAGTGTATAAACAAGCATCCCTAAAACCAAAACCGTTGTAATCCATAATCCAATAATAGAGCTTCTCTTTTTACACTTTCGCCCATAAATCAAATAAAATGAGTATGCCAATAAAACCAATGTAACTGTTATTAACATCGTTTGATATTTCGTTGCATAAATAGCCAATCCTCCAGCAAAGCCTGTTAAACCAAAAGGAATCAAAATGAAGGGTCCTAAACAACAACCTGCCATCACAAATCCAGAGAATAACGTTGCTACTTGTGAAACTTTCTCTTTCACCACTATCACCACCTATATATTAAGAGCAACAAGAATCATTCTTAGAGCTGGATTTATTTAACTTGTCATAAGAGTAGAATGTTAAGGCAAGAAAAATTGCTAAAACTGGAATTAGAATGTTATCTAAATAGCCAGTTATCGCCCCTAATCCAATAGCACTTAATAAAATAACTAATATCGGTGTAGCACAACATAGTAGAACAACAAATATACCTACCATTCCTGTAATAAAGCTCTTTTTATGTTTCATAAAAATCTCCTTCTTATTAGTCCTCAATCAACGCTTCAATAATAGGACATTCATGTAATTCCTTTTCATCTGGACATCTTTTCTTTAAATCTTTCAACATACGTTCAATCCGCTTTAAATCTTCTATTTGTTTTTTAACTTCTTCTTCTTTTTTTGATACAAATTCAAACATGTCTTGGCATCGAATTTCATCTTTATCAACAACCCCAAGTAATTTATAAATTTCATTCAAAGAAAAACCCAGCTCTTGCATTCGTTTAATAAACCCTACACGCTTAACATCATCCTCTGAATATATCCGATAACCTGAATTTGTTCGAGAAGGTTCTTGTAATAAATTCTGGCGTTCGTAGTATCTAATGGTTTCTTTATTAACCCTACACTTATCCGCAAATTCACTAATACGATAACTCAAATTATTCACCCCATATAAAAGTATAAACCGTGTACTATAGTACACGGTCAAGGATAGTGTTATACATTTTTCTTAAGACTAAAAAATCAATACCCTTCTATTAAAGGAATTGTTATTGGCGTGGTGCAAACAACATCACTGAAACACCAACTAAACATATACCTGCACCCACCCAGTCATATAAATCTGGTGTCTTTTTATCAATACCCCATCCCCATAATACGGAAAGTATTATAAATACTCCTCCATAGGCCGCATAGACTCTTCCAAACGATGGAAAGGTTTGAAATGTAGCAATAACACCGTATAAAGCTAATGCAACACCTCCAAATATACCCCAATAAAACGGCTTACCTTCCCTTAGCCACAGCCAAATAAGATAACCTCCTCCAATCTCAGCAATTCCTGCAAACAGAAATAATGCGATTTTATAAAACAAATATAAACACTCCCTTGAACAATTTAATGAATAATAACCTTTTAACATTCCCAGTTACTTGAATATTTATAGAAACTTCCTATTTTAAGGAAGTTTTGAAATCCCTGTTGAAAAATATTTAAATGAAATAATATTATTTTCACTTCTGGAAATCTTTCGTTTTGGTTACAAAAGACTGCTGAATTACGTCTTTATCTTTGTTTAACAGCGAATTTCTTTCAAGGAGAATCTCAATAAATTCTTTAGCAAAACCAATCAAATCAAAGTAATCAAATATATCATCAATATTGATGTAAACATATCGACAAAATCTTGAATTATAAATAGCCAACTTATCTATTTTAGGAAAGGAAGGTGTAAAGAGAGATAAAATATAATATCCGATAAGTTGCCTCATATGGTCTGCTTTATATCCAAACTGGGACTCAGTTTTTATCTCAATCAACGTGCTATCTATTAAAATATCAGCATCTGCTCCTCCTACTAAAATAGATGCTTTTTCAAATGAAGGATTACATATAAGAGTATGGTTCATTATGAAAAGAGAAGAAAACTTTTGAGTCTCTCTTGTTAAATTTAACAAGTCTGTGATATCCTTTTCTGACACATAAAAAACACCTTGTTCATGTATATAATTAGAACGATAGAAAGCATCCAAATTCCCCAGAATCATACAATCTTCCATCAGTTGAGTATCATCAACTGATTCCCATAAAATGTAAGAATTTCTTCTTTCAATAATATTATCATAAATAATTTCCCCTTCAGAATAATGGGTAGTTATTGTAAAGTCCCCAAAAAACTTTAGCTCCATATTTTCAAGGATTTCATCTGTGTATTTTTCATGTATGTAATCAAGGACTGCTTCAAACCATTCATCAGATGTTTTATTCTCTTCTTTCATTTTCAAATAGGTCTCATAATAATAATTACCGAACTCTTTTTCTTCTTCTTTTATGAATGGAAGGTGATATTTGTAAGCATCTTTATCGAAAAATTTTTTCTCTGTAAAAAGCAAGGATAGACCCTGATAAGCAACTAAATTATCATTTTCTTGTAATCGGTTATTTATTCGTTGTATAAACGCTCTTAACCAATAATCATATGCGTGTCCTACAATGGGGTTTGCTCTACCATCTGATTTCACAATAATTGGTGCTTTCACAGGAAAGGCAGGACCTTCATTAAGTGTCTGAAAAAACTGTTTCATATTTGGAATTGACTTGAAAAGTTCTTTTATCTGCTTATTATGGTTTAGTAATCTCGTCAATGACATTCACCGTACTCCTTACATATTTCAATTAAGACTATCGAAGAAAAGAGTTACCTTAGCAACTTTACTCAATTTGGTAAAATAAATACTTCTCCCTATTTTTATGTCAAAAAGGGAATTTTTGACTTCCTGCATTAATACACACAGTAATGAAAACAACCACCTTTAAGCTCCGCAAAAAAGGTGGTTGTTTCGTAAAGCAAAAAGGGTGCTCGTTCTCATAAAAATGTCCTTTCGATGCACGAAAACCCAAAGCTCCGCTATCATATTTTACCAAAACTCTAAACAAACAGAAAGTAAATGCAGGAAAGTTGTGTAAATTAAATCATTCTTTCAAATCTTGTTGAAGCAAACACAATAATTCTTCTTTTGATTCCTGTGGAAGAATACTGATAAATTCTCTGATGCCCATATTGAATAAGCACAACATCAACATTTTTTGTCTTTCATTGTTAAAAGGGAGGAAAACTCCTTGAAAGAATTCTAACTTGTTTAATGCAGGAGTATATTCTTCGTAAATCTTATAATTAATAAGCTGAGCTTCTATCTTTGGGATTAACATAAGGTCATAACTACCTCCTCCAGGTTTTAGTACAATAAGGACATTTCCATGCAAAGATAGAATCCCAATTGGAAACGCCAATTTTCTCACTTACGTATCGAAGTTTGTATTTCTTTTGCTCTTGTTCCGAAAGAATTCTTATCAAATTCTTGCCACAATACGGACAATATTCTTTTGGTATTTCTTGCTCATTCTTCATTTTGTTCTTTTCCCCACTCAACTTGTTTACAAATATTTTTCCTTGCCAGTAGATGGGCATCTAAACACGCACTGGAAAAATCAGATTGGCTATATACCTCTTGTGACCAGAAGTTCTCATCATCTCTATCTTTATTATTAGAAACAACATGCAAATTCTCTAACATTTGATAGTAATTCACTCTTCCCCCTCCTCTTTAACGTCTAAATCTTGTTCAGTTAGCATCTTTCGCAATGTCTTCCTTGTATCATCGGAGATGAGTTCTAAAAATCGCTTTAATCCTGTGGCATGTAAACCGAGCAAAAGCATATTTTCAGCCCCATCCAGTTTTCCCTTCTTTAGAAACATGTCTTTTGGTAAGCACAATGAAATCACATTGTCCTCAAGAAAAGCTGGTTCTTCTATTTATCTCTAATTGTTTTGCGAACTGCCACTTTTTATGGTCTTCTCTAAATTGCTCTATTTTGTAAATAGGCACTCCAAACCTTTCAGATATTGGTTCATCATCATAATCAGTGGTCTCCAGATAAATTCTTGCCATTTCTTCCGCTATCTCTTGCCTTGCTTCCTTTTTCATATCCTCCAGAAGTTCTGCTCTAAACTTTTCCTTCCAATCTTGTTCCATTAAGACTTCCCTCCTTTATTTGCGATTCTTATTTCATCATCTCTCCAATAGATATTCTGAAATCTCGTTTAGTGTTGCAAAATACTCCTCTTCCCTTTCCACCGCATATCCATAATTCTGCAATTTAACAGGCGGTGTCTGTAACCATTCTCGAATATCATTATCCAATTCTAATTCAGCATTAAATGATAACACCTCCATCAATTCGGTAATATCAATTTCCTTTTCCAACTTAAATCCCTTATTCATTCTTATATCCTCCTTGTTCCTATTCATCATCGTTCTTTAAGTTGTAATCTGACCTGTTTATAACATCCACGAAACTCATCTCATTCACAAATTAGTCATCTCCTTTTGATTACAGTCTTTAATAAAGCTAACTACATAAGAAAGAAAACTTTCACATAGTAGCCAATGACTAAAGAAACAGCAATAGTAAGTGCGTCTCCAATTAATTCAATAGAAAGATTTTGTAAAGACCCTTTCAACTTTTCCAACAACATTCTCTCTCCTCCTTTCGATACAGTTTGGAAACAAACACAATTAAAAACGCCCAGTCCTATGACTGAGCGTTAATTTATGCAATATGGACTTTTGCGATTAATATAAAAAGTCGCCATTTTGTTTCCTCATTTCAAATAATTATTATTTTCTATAAATTTATGATACCTACAGCTCTTCCCAATATCAAGCCAAACCTTGCTAAACTAATCTTATGAAATAATGCTACTTATCCTTTCAAACTCCACTTCTAATTCCTCTATCCATTCACCCCGAATACCAGCTACCCTCGCTACTCTCCACCATTGCACATCATATCCTTCTCGTTGGCATTCTTTAATCGCCCATTTGATTCTGCGAATTTGAAAATCTCTTACCGATTCAATATGTTGTAGCAAGTATTCATTGGTTTGAGGCAACTTGAATAGATGCTTTTCCAGCAAGGATAATTTGCCTACTTTCTTCCCAACTCTGCTTATCGTTACTCTTTCAGGCTTATTAGGGGAATTAAGTATTTCTTCTACAATTTCCTTTACGGACTCAAGAGTTTCCACATCTCTTTTATCCCAATCCACCCGATTATTTACCATAGTAATTTGCTTCTTTTTTGGAGAGTTTGAATTTAACCACTCCCTATCATTGCGATATAGCCAAGTATAAAGACCACTATTAACCTTCCGCAGTTCCGTTTTACTCTTTTCGGGATATCGCTTCTGCAAATCCAGCCATTCATTACGAAAACTATCCTTGTTAATAAGATTGTCTTTTCTTTTATAACCGAGTTCCGCTTCGGTTTCTCCTAAATTCTGACCATATTTCTTTACCGTATTTACATCTACCTTTAATCTTCTTGCGATTTCTCTCATACTTAAATTCATTTGAAAAAGTTCTTTTAGCTTTGATTCCCATACTTCTCCAAACTCTTTTACTCTTCCAACCTTGTACCTATCATCTTCACTACTATCGGGTCCCTTTCGTGCGTAAACAAACCCACAGGAACAGCTAAATGTCCCAACTGGCCGCTTGATTTTACTGTCATACCGTATAGACACTTCAGTAATTACTGGCTGTAAATAATGGTCTGCTCCCGCATTTAAACATGGAAAAGGACTTTTGCCAAAAGGTAAATACTCATTTTCCTCATTCCATAAGTCTTCCAACGTAATTCCTAAAAATTGAATCATCAGCAGATGTCTAATTGGATGAACAGTTTTACGTGGTTTTCTAACCATCATACTTAACCAGCAACTTTCATTATTAGTAACGGATGATTGGACTATCGTTAATAAATTCTCCCCATAAAACTCAAGAAACTGCTCTCGAAGTTCTTTTTGCTTTACACTTCCATTTATATTTGCTAATCCCATCAACTTTAACCTCTCTATATATTGAGAGAAAAACCATTCAGGTGGCTTATTGGAATAACGATTGTTTAATAGTTTATCCACATTATCTACAACTTGAATATAATTGGGGATAAATTCAGATTCTATAGCATCTTCTATATTCTTTGAGGTTGTATGTTCTTCGGTTAAATTGCAATTGTCTACAGTTGCTGGAACAAACTCATTTTTGTTAAAGTGATGTACTAATACTTTGCTGTTGTACAGTAAGGTCTTATGCTTTGAACAAATAATAATCCCAGGAATTTGGTGACTTCTCACCCAATACACTTCTCCATATTTCTTTAATGACTCTGTCGCACACTCTTTGCACATCCTAATATATCTATTCTCTGCAATTGTACTTGCCATAACACCTATTCGATTATGGATGCTTCCACCGCTGTTACCCTGCATAGATTGCAAGATGCTTTTGGCACGTTCTGGCGGAAGAAAGGCACTATAAAATGGATATAAAGTGTTCTCCATTATCAAATTTTCCGCAGTATATGCACTTCCAATCGGTAAATTGCTTATCAAGCTATCTATGTTGGCTGGTAAATCGACAACAGTAGTGACAGAACGAGAGCCAAATAACTCTTCAATGGTTGCCTTGGGGCTGATGTTCCCACTTCTTATATGGAAACGTGCTAATGTACTATATAACAACTCATTCGGATACGGTGTTGGAAAAAAACCAACCATTATTCTCACCCCACACTGAAGAAATCATTTTCTATCACTTTAATAATTCCTTTTTCTTTAAGTGCTTCATGGGCAGATAGACCATTTGCTTTTCCTTCCGAAACAATCAATCTTAAATCTTGCTTGTTTTGCAACTCCATTTTCTTTGGTAATTTAGTCGGTTTAGGGCTACTTTCTTCTATATTTATAGACAGCTTAAACGCCTCTTTTACAATCCCCTTTATATCAAATTCTTGTCCTTGCTTTTCAATCACAGTATCAATACACTTTTTTGCCTTGCCTGGTTCAACATCCAACTCAATTAACTTTAAGATAGACTGTTCCCTCACGTTTTCCTTCCAATTTTTCTCCTGCTTTTTCTTCGCTTTTTGAATTTCTTTTATTTTATTGTTCATAGAAACAGTAGAAAATTCCTGATTAATAAACCCTTCTACATCTATAGGTGCGATATCTTCGTATCTCGAAATAGCTTTAATGTCGCCACTTCTTATAGCATTAATCATCGGCTGAATTAGTTGCAAATTCTCTCTTGCCACTTTTCTTATTAATGCAGGAGTTATTTGTTCCTTACCACTGGAAATTGCCTTTACTTGAGCCATGACAAAAAGTTTAATCGCAATATCTGTTATTCCGCCAGATTCATCATATAAAATATCTTTAAACTCTTGTGTAAGAGCAGTTGGCTTTCTCACCCACTGATAATCCCACATTCCTTCGAGAATTAAATCCCAATTAAAATCCTTTTTCATGCGTTCTATCACCATATCACCCTGACCACTGCCTCTTCGTGCTTGGCGGAGGTCGCCTCTTAAATAAGGAAGTGCCTTTGGTGTTCCTATCAAAAGAATAGGAGTTCCCATATTAGATAAGTAATGAAAGAAGTTCATCATTTTTTCTGCTCCACCAGATTTGGCAACGCTCAGCGACTGCACCTCGTCTATTACCAGTAGTCCAACCCCATGAACCCTAAGCATTTGAGATAAAGCAGGTTGCATGGAGGCTATGGGCATTCTTGCTGAACCAAACCGCTTATAATAGCTTGTACCCAATAAACTATCCAAGCTCCTATATGCATCAATACAAACGCCTTTAATATTTCCATCGAATGAACAATCTAATTTAAGCCAGACCAACTGATACATATTAAAATCATTATTCTTATAGCGAGAATGAACAATAAGTTGTGGCAGAGCTGATAGTACCACATTTATCATTCGGCTTTTACCGATTCCTGATGGTCCCAAAATCGTCATTGCAGAAGACGTGCTTTTTAAATTGCCATTGTACATATCTATGTTTGCGTTTAGAATCGACTTGTAGTTTTCGTGCAATCCTTGAGCGAATTCTGGTTTAAAAGGATTTTTATGAACATAACCCATACGAATCATCCTGGAGACCCTTGACTCCAAATCAAGCGTTTGAAAAATTGGCTGGTAATATTGGAATAATCGCTGGACAAGGTGCAGTCTTATATGACTATCCAAGTTACGTTCATTTTCATTAAAAGGTGGATAATAGGCTAATTTATCAACTACCTCCTCCTTTGAAAGAATGGGAGGAAGAGCTTCGATAAAAGGATTGTTTCTGTATTCCATCACTTCCTGGTCTCTATATTTTGCCATTACAGCTTCTCCACCGTTTGGAATTATTACTTTATTCTGTTTTTCCATACGTTCTCTCCTTCTGCTTCTTTCTTAATAGGGCCATTTCATTTTCAAACTCTTCTGGTCCCTCTTCAGGTTCTTGATTATTCATTCTATTAAATGAAAGAACTTGTCCCTTTTCGTTCGTCACTTTCTTATCAAGTTCAAATGCCTCATTTTCTTTGTTAATCATCTTTTCTATTTGCCTATTTTTACGAATTCCCTTTAGTTTTTGTGTCTTGCTCTCAGTTTCATCCTGCTGTTCCCTCGTCATTTTCTCTGCTTCTTGAACGATATTTTCTATCTCTGAAATTAAATCAATTTTGGATTGTAACTGTTCATCCTCTTTTTGCTTTTTCAGTAACTTTTCATATTCCTGTAAGTATTCAAACTCTTCAATACTCTTGTTTATGTGAACTTCTTGGTATTCCAGAAGGTGGCATTTCTCAAATTCTTTTCCGTCTTCCTTCTTTATATATATGAAGTTTAAATTTCTTGGGTCATAGGATATATGAATCTTTTCTCCACTACCACTTATACGAACACGTTCAAAACTACCTTCTCTAATAAGATTTGAAGAAGTGTAAAATAACCCTTTGAATTTAATTCCTTTACCAGTTATATAAGCATTTGCAGTTGGCATCAGACACAATTTCACAGTATCTTCTGAAACAGAACGCAATAAACCAGCACGATTTTTCATTCCCCAATTCCATAACTTTATTGGAATAGGCTCTATATCATCGCTAATCATCATTTCTTCACGATTATAATTAGAAAGCCAACTTTGGTTATATTCGAGAATCGAATAAATCATAACTTGGGTAAATTGGAACAAATCGAGAACGCTATCAAGACGATAATCTCGGCTTCCTCTCTTACGGAAATCAGTTTTCACAGTTCCAGGTAAAAATGGTTGTACGGATTTCTCATTAATAATTTGAAATTTTCTTTCTACAAAAGGTTTCATATCGGCTCTATAGGGACTTGTGTTCTGTACTTTAACATGTAAGGAACTAACAAGTGTCTCAACCATCTTACCCTGCAACTCTCGGTCAGCTATCAAAGTATCGCAAAGATGGCGGGATGGCCATTGCTCCTCTATAATCTCAATATCGTACTCTTTGCAAAAATCCACTTTATTACTTGCCGAATTAGCAAGAGCACTCATAGCCCCATTCCAAGAAGGTCCTTCTAAGCCCACATATAGTCCTGTAATCATCATGGAAAACTTGTCCACACAGAGGTAGATGACGGGCCTTCCGATTATCCAATTTCTGTTATATCTGGAGACTAAGTAAACATCAGCAATGGTGGCATCAATTTCGTAATAACCTGGTCCATAAGCCTCTACTGTAGAGTTACCAAATAATGCTCTATGATTTTGCAAATACTCTTTCGACCCCTGCCTTGAGTATATTTCCTTCTTCAAGTTTCGCTCCTTATAAAAGAAGTATTTAAACTGTCCAAAGGTTGGAACTTCACTGGATGGTTTTAATATTGGCTTCCTAATGCCTCCATCTATCCTGTAACCATCTGCATAAAATTCCTTCCTCATTAACTGGTATGCAGTGTTTAAGGAGTTACCAGACTTTGTATAGTAAAATTTATTAAGTGCTATCCTAAATATCCGTTTCGTTTCTTCATTGACATTTACACCTTCACCCACAATATCTTTATATTTTTTTGGTCTCCCCCTTTTTTTACCTGTTGCTTGTTTTTCCTGAGACCTCCCTATATTCTTGTAATCTGGCAAAAGGGCATTCATGTGTTTTCCCCTTTGCCAATATCGCCTTAAATACTTGTAGACTGTTTTATTACTTACTCCAAATTTTCCACTTGCCTTTTTAACAAGTTCTGCACGTTTCTTTGCATTAAAAACTTCTGGTTCATTTTCTTTCTCCGCAATGGCTTTTATTATCTCCCATGCTTTATTCCGAATCTCCTTCTCTTTTTCACTAATCTCATTATCATTTCTAAAAATTTGGAAAGGGTCATCTTTAATAACGGTTGCACCTTTAATCTCAATATCATTAACAATGTCTTCTACATTTTTATATATTGGAGTGCTCTTGTTAGCATAAATATCAATCAAAACTGCAACTGTATAATCACTGCTAATCCACAATATTCTTTCAACGGTATCCTTTAACGAATCTCCCGTATAACCGATTAACGTATTAACGGTCAATAGCAATTTTTATTTCACCCTGCCTTTCTTGCGGAACAATCTCTAAAACTTCTGCCGATTGGTTTAATTCAATCTTCTTATTCATATCTATTTTTATCTGTTTTGTTGTTAATAAATGTTTAAATAGCAACAACCCTGAACCAGCTTCAAGATTTAGTTGAGAATCAACTGAACTTGTTATCTCCCGAACTGGTCTTTTATTTTTATAGAGTGATTCCAAAAGAATTCCTGAAATATACGAAATATCACCTTTAGTAAAATCCGTTGTTTCCTCTAAAAACCTCGCTGGATGTATCCACTCGATGTTTTTCGCCTTAACTATTGGAAGCTCCTTTTGGGTTAATAACGCCCAATCAATACCTTTTTTCCAAAAATAACGTCTTATTAACTCGAAGCGTTCAATCACTGCCTTTCTTTCCAATTCATGACTTGCTTTAACACTCCTTGCAACATCATAGGTATTTCCGTCATTTCCCCTAACTGTAATTAGAAAGGTCGTGGTTAAAATGTAGGGAAATCCCGATTGTTTATCCTTAAATTTCCTTATATCTATATCTTCTTGCTCCCCAACTACTTCTTCAAAATCGTATAAAGGCACATGCTCTTTCACTTGTAAAATTGAATCGTCAAACTCAGTTAGGTAGAAGAATCGTGTTTCTATATCCGACAGTAGGTGGACAATCCGATTACATCGCCAAGTTCTTAAACGACTGCTTCTGCCAACCGAGCCGAAGTCCTGCACTCGAATAAATCCTTTATAGGATTCAAATTCTCCCTGTCCTCTACCTTCCTTTATATACCTTTGTAATTTTTCCTCGTTCCACTCACTTCTCATTTCTTACACCAGCTTTTCTGTTTCTATTAATTAGAGCTTGTACTTTCCCAAATACGACCTTATTTATCAACGGTTTATGATTCCCCTCGATTATCAAATCACTGTGTCTTAAAACACCTTTATAAAAATCATTCTTTAGTATCCCAACCAAGGCCTGTTTGCTAAATCTGTTCCCCCTACTGCTTCTTACCCCAGAGTTGTCTAAATACTTTTTAAGTTTCCCAAGACTGCGTAACTCCAAATACTTTTTGAAAATCAATTCGATAATGGCCGCTGTTTCTTCATCAACAATAATCTTTGCTTTATCATTCCACTTATAGCCAAGAGGAGCATTCCCACATGCTTTATCGCCCATTTTAATTTTTGTTCTACGGCCTTTGTTGAGCTTCATAGCGATACTCATTCTCTCATATTGGTCGAGCAATTCCATCATCCCATTAACCAAAAAGTCATTTGGATTTTTCGTGTAAATTCCGCTGTAATTAGGCTGTTCAATGCTGATAACGTCAGCCGAATGCTTCTGAAATTCTCTGTGAACTAAAACTTTGACTGTATCACTTCTCCAAAGTCGGGAGGTGTTTAATACTACAACTTTCTTTACTTCACCAAAAGAACTAATTAAATCATTTAATCCGTCTCTGTTTGCAATCGTTCCAGAGATTCCCTCATCTCGAAATACTTCAATTAGGTCGTATCCATTCTTTTGGCAAAAGTCTATAATTGCTGATTCCTGCGTTTTTAACCCATACCCATCCATTTGAGTTTTTGTACTAACCCTTATATATCCAAAAACATCCAACTTGTTCTTCCCCCACTTATATGTAGTCAATTATTATTCATAATGTCTGACTTAAAAACTGAAAAAATATAGGACTATCAATGTCCTGTCGTCTTTAAAGTCGTTTGTAAATGAATTAGTCATATATTTAGTTAGTTACAAAATCCTGTTCGGTATCACCCCCTTGAATATAGTCATTGGGTATAAAAAATAGCCAGTAGTCAATCCAAATGTTTTTTTTTGGAAAGACTACTGGCTATTCTAATTTTTTTATATTAGTCGAAAGGGCTGAATCTTATCCTCTCGCCCTTAGATGTTTTTCTTTTGTCATCATCTTATCTCAAGGTATAACAAAACTCAAGCATAAATTGATTGAAAAATTCCAACATACAAATCCATAAGAAACCAAATCCCTTTATTCCGAGTTTCTTCTATTATATATGTTATATTTTATAAATCTGGATTCATTTATACAGGACCCTTGTTCTTTAAACTGACCCTCACCTTCCTAAGTCATCATACCTCAATAAATATGAAAGAAAATCTATTCAAATAACAGGCAAAAAGAAAAGAACTGCAATAATTAACTCGCAGTTCTTCTAAGGCTGTCCTAACCCAAGTTCTTCTTAATTCTTATTCCAATCCTTTTACTTAGTTTTATATTGATAATCAGACCTCCTATACACATCACACCAATCACACCAGAAAACAGCCCCATCAAAAATGTCATTTCTTTTGTAATATAATCGCTAATATTTATTACCATAATAAGAATGATAAGGGCAAATATTGTTCTCCGATGGCTTTTCAATATTCTCATGCTCTTTTTATCATCTTCAAGATTACTATTTATTCGATGGACTGACCCTAACATATTTAGCACTTTCTCTGCCTCCTTTTTTGTCGTTGTATTTTATTATAGATTTAGCGAAGATATCTATAATCTAAAATAATGGAAACTGAAGGAGAATTACTAAGCCCTGATTAATCATCTTCTAATAGGGGATTTTTCTTATAAACTACAAATTGCTTTATCTCCTCTTCCGTTAAGTCTTCTACATCGACATTTTTCGATTTACAATACTCCAGCAATGCCCGAACTTTGACTTTGTAATGTGATGGAACAGCATAGACACCATCATCAATATCAAAATCATCATCAAACATTATAAACACCTCCATTTACCCAGATATATTCTCAATACCTCAATCAATAAAACATTTAAAAGCTCCAGCAATTTTCCATTTCTTACTTGACTCTCTTATGTTATTTTCAATATATTTCAAGAATGCACCATATCCCTCCATATATATTTTGCCCTCAATAAAGAACACCAACATCGAGAATTCCACTCTTAACGAATCCCATGCTGACACCTTTACTTCGTCAGTAATAATATTGGATTGAAAACAAGGAAATCTCCCCTCTTCTGCCAGTTCAACTAACTCTTTTAATGATGATAATTCACCAATCATTACCGAAGCCGATTCAAAACAATCTGTGTCCCATTGCTCTTGAGGATACATCGAATATTGATATTGCATAAATTCCTGCAATTGTTCTAAGGCTACCGTTTCTTTAATCTCAAAAATGACTTCTTCATGAGTTTCATTTATTTCGTACAAGGTAATATCCAAGTGTTTATTTAACTCATTTATCATTCCTTCTAATGTAACCTCTAACTTATCCAATCTTTTTTTATCAACTTCCAATCTATAACAAATTCCCATTTGCAGATATTGCCCCATTATTCTCCCTCTCCTTTACCTCTATCCTTACTTCCTGCCTTCTCCCTGTTCCTTTATATATTCAATCAACAACTTTTTCAGGTCCATTGATAAAATCTTAGAACTGCTTATTATTTCTTTGGGAGGTGTGTCTTCGATATCTCTCTTTGCATGTTTCAATCTATATTGATACATTCTCTTCATGGCATCGAGGTCAAAAAAACCATCTTCTTCTATGTAACTATCAAATTCATCTTTCTCATATTCAGCAAATTCCACTTGTTGTACCAGAATTTTTGCTTGAGTAAAACTAAGATGAAAATGTTCAATAATTTTCGGAAATGGTAAATCGCTCATGAAACTAACCGCTAATCGCTTTCTCTCTTCATCATTTGCTCCAGCAACAATAATTTTTATTGCTTGAAATAAGCCATTTTCATGCCCTTCCCAGTAGCCCATTTTATATTCTTCAGTATCTCGTAAACCCTTTTCCGCTTCATATCTTTCAACACTATCAATCGTTCCTTCTGCTCCATGCCCTATAACTTTGCCTAAGTAGGTACTGGATTGAAATAAAATTTCATTGTCAAAGTCTACACCATTTTTCCAAGCGACCGTACCAGAATTTTCATCAATAGTTGCTGTTCGGAACATATCTATTTCATCACGAATCTCTGCTAACTTTCCCATATTATCATTTTGTAAGAATTGCTTGATATCTAAGAGCCGATACTCTCCATTATCAAATGCCAAAATTATTTTAAATGTGCCAGTAAATATCGATTTTACTCTCATACCTTTTTCTCTCCTTTCCATCCAAATAAACTAAACTTGTTTTTATCCATTTCATCTAATAGAGCCAGTGATTTTTTGTATTCCACTAAAATAGTGGTTTCTGACATAATCCTCTAAGTTGCCATTATTCACATACTCGGTTAGATTACTACATGTTTCCTCTAATTGTAGATGACTATTTTCCTTAAAATCATCCATATCTAATACAATTTTATCTCCAGGTAACTTAGTAAAATGCTCTATGAAAAAATCATCGATAGTTTCCAAATAAACATTACTAAAATCAGTGGTTCTGGAAAATTGCTCAACAAGAATTAATTTATTTTTAATGAAAGAACATATATCCTCCAATGTTTCCTTATTAATTTCTTGGGAATCTGTAAATAATGGTATATCTATGTAGATGAGCGGAATTTTGTTTTTTAAGCAAAATTCCCATTTTAAAAAATCAGATGTCTTCATTTTGAATATCAGATTATCTTGCTCTTCAATGAAGTGATTTTTTTCATTAACCTCAATTGCACAATTTTGCATAAGTTATTCAGGGTTCTTTTCAAAGAAGCTAATTCCTCTAAATCCTGAGAAGTCAAACCTTAGAAAATCATTTCTACCTTTTCCACTTCTTAGCTCATGATGTTTAAACTGTGGTACAAAGTGCCAGTCAAATCTTATTTGATTTAAACCTCCGATTATATTACCCACGATATATTCCCATCGTTTACGATTATTACAACCAGTACAATCACAGTTTTTTACCAACACTAACCCTGAATTGTTTATGACACTCTTAAAT
>NZ_JXIQ01000106.1 GCF_000934845.1 Mesobacillus subterraneus | reverse complement strand
TCGCCAATAAAATTGTGAAAACCGCCAATAAAATCATTCAAGCAAGAACAAGCGGTAGAATTATATTGAATACTAGCCATGATCCTAAGAAATAACCGATATTGCAACTTTATATAGCGAATTTTCCCAGTCAGCTTTCTTAAAACTTCCACTTACTGTAAAAGTTCTCTGTAAGGCATTTCCTCCTCTATTTCTAGTCTTGTCCAGCATTAGCACATAGCTCAACGCTTAGGCAAGCGGTTTGCCGCTAACTCCTCGAGACGTTT
The DNA here is from genome assembly GCF_000934845.1 of Mesobacillus subterraneus. Lineage (GTDB taxonomy): Bacteria > Bacillota > Bacilli > Bacillales > Cytobacillaceae > Mesobacillus > Mesobacillus stamsii. Next base: position 22,883 of record NZ_JXIQ01000106.1, on the reverse strand, counting down.
TTCGCCTACTGGTCTAGCCACAAAAATAATTCGTTTAGAATTATTGGGCTCCACGCTCGAGGTTCTTTTGTATGCTCTTTTATGCAGAAGTTGAAAACATATATTTTTTGTAATGGTATCGTATCGAAAAGATTAAGCTGACGGCGAGCATATTCCCCATCAGCGAGCTTCCACCATAGCTGATGAATGGCAGCGGTATTCCAGTGATGGGCAGCAGGCCGATTGTCATCCCAATATTTTGGAAAACGTGGAAGGTGATCATGCTGATGACACCGACACAAATATAAATGTAGAATTCGTTTTTTGTTTCCATTCCGATTTTTGTGATCTGGTAAATCAACAGGAAAAACAAGCTGATCAGCACGCTTGCACCAACAAACCCGAATTCTTCCCCAATGATGCTGAAAATGAAATCCGTATGGCTTTCTGGAAGGTAGACTTCCCTTGTTCCATACCCTTTCCCGACTGTTTCTCCAGAGCCAATTGCCAGCAGGGATCTCGTAAGCTGGAATCCGGTGGAACTCTGGTAATTATACGGGTCTAGCCAAGAATAGATACGGCCAAATTGATACTCTTTGACACCGAGGTATTTCTCAAGAATGTTAGGTTTCCAGATGACAAAATAAAAGATAATCGATATGAATGTTAGCCCTGCCCCAAAAATTGGCACAAGTAGCTTCCAAGTAATCCCGGAAATAAAAATCATCCCGACCATGATCGCAATATATACGAGCGAAGTTCCAAGGTCTGGTTGCTGCATAACGAGCACCAGCGGCATCAATGTCACCAATCCAATTTTCAGCAATAACCAAAAATCGGTCTGAATCGTCTTCAAACGGTATTTCTGGTTGTGGTCAACAATGGCTCTCGCAAGTGCCAGGATGAGGAATACCTTCACCAACTCTGATGGCTGCAGTGTCCCCATTGCCGGCACCTTATACCAGCTCTTCGCTCCGTTAATAACTGGGGCAATGTCTGTTGGAGCAATGAGGAGTCCTACAAGCAGCACAAGGCCAAACCCATATGCATACCAGCTTAGTTTTTGCAGCTGATCTGAATCAAGCTTGATAACAATGGTGATAATGCCAGCACCGATGATATACCAAATAATCTGTTTGAACAGGAAGTTTTCCGAGCCATACTGACCAGTCGTCTGAGCGCTGTAAATGGCGATGCAGCTTGCAAGAAATAATAGGATTAGGATCGTAACCAGCCCATAGTCGAGCCGAGAATTCGTTTTTTGATTCGATGTCATGAATATTCCCCTTTTAAATGGAAGAACCGTTTTTTCCGATAACGAACTGTTCAATACTTTATTATATTTTTTTCGACAATAAATCACAACTTATGACTTTGAAATGGTCATTATTACCTATCCAAAACCGTCTAAAAGCGGTTCCCTAAAATTATTTGCATACGACCGGAACATGTTTCATAGCTTTGTATGGACAAAGTCTTTGAAAAGGTGAGGATCGTTCATGTTATCTAAAATAGAAGCTTTCATTCTTGGGCTCATTCAGGGGCTGACTGAGTTTTTACCAATCAGCTCGACAGGTCATCTTTATCTAGGCAGGAACCTTTTCGGGCTTGAGGAAGCTGGACTGTTGCTCGATACGATGCTACATATTGGTACATTGCTGGCGGTTTTTGTATTTTATAGGCATGAATTTATCAAAATGCTGAAAAACCCATTCGGGAAGCTAACTTTCCTGCTTTTTGTCGGTACGCTTCCCGCGGTTGCAGTTGGATTGCTTTTTGAGGACTTTTTTGACGAATTATCCAAAACGGGCGTGACGATAGGCTGGGAGTTTCTGATCACTGGAACGTTCATGTGGTTTACCGATTCGATGGCAATTGGGCGTAAAAAGATGGAGGACATCAGCTATACAGATGCCCTCGTGATTGGCAGCTTCCAGGCTGCAGCTATTTTCCCGGCTCTTTCCCGTTCCGGATTGACGATTGTCGCAGCGATGATGCGGAAACTGGACCGGGAGACAGCTGCATATTTTTCGTTTCTGCTTTCGACTCCCGCCATTCTAGGGGCAATCGTACTTCAGGGAAAGGACCTCTTCAGCGCCGGGAGCGAGACAATCTCGCTTCAGGCGTTGTTGGTTGGCATCCTTTCCGCAGCCATTTTCGGTTATATCGCGATAAAATGGATGATTGGCTATTTAAAAAAGCGCTCATTAAAGCCTTTTGCAGTTTATGTTTGGGGAATCGGACTAATTGTCCTGTATCTTCAGTTTAACGGGCAGTTCTAAACGGCTTTTTTCATGCGGAGGTCAAAACGAAAAAAATGCACACCATTCAGATGTGCATTTTTTGCAGTGCATGTCTCAGAGATATACCTTTATATGATTCCGTGTGTGCAGCTTTATCAGCAGCCCCCATCGCCGCCAATGAGCACAAGACCTTCACGGTATTCGTCATATTCAAGCGCCATGCCTTCTGTATAGTCGACAATATTGGATTCAATCGCGACTTGGATTTCATTGATTACTGTTACGTGATCCTCTTCTTCCGGCTCTTCCAGAGCTAGACCAATCTGTGGGCCTCCTCAGCCAAAGCCGCCAAAGTAGACACGGATACCCTCTGCCTTGCGCTCTGCGAGGATTTCTTTTAAAATGTCGCGCGCTTTATCTGAAATCTGCATTATTTCGTTTTCCTTTCTGCATCAAATTTCTATAGTTTAGTTTACCATGTATTGAAATAGAAATACATAATACTGCCCGGAGTATTTTTTGAACAAAATTGTGAACGAAAATTGATAGTTTTTTAATAAAACGGAACAAAACTAAACAAAACTTAACAAAAACTCTACCTTTCTGCTTCATTTTTTATTATATTAAGAGTTAAGTAGGAAAGAGGGATGCCTTTTGCAAATTTATACTCCAGATGAAATCGCTGCCATGTTAAAAATTTCTAAGCATACTGTCTATGAAATGATTAAACGAGGGGATCTTGCTGCTTTCAAAGTGGGCAATAAAATGCGCATTGAAGAAAGCGAGTTTACGAGATACAAAGCTAGCATGTCAAGCATCCCTGCTAGAGCTCCGGAATCAACGGGGAGTGCCCAGCATTCATTACAGCTGGCTGGCAGTCATGATTTCCTGGTCGAACAGCTGGTAAAGTACGTAGCGACGGATGGAACAGGACTTTCGGTAACTCCCTCCTACATTGGCAGTCTCGAAGGGTTGATGATGCTCTACCGCGGCAGCACAGATATTGCCGCAGTCCACCTGCTTGATCCATCTTCACAGCAGTACAATCTCCCTTTTATCCACCAATTATTTGTCCATGAACCGATAACGGTGATGAGACTGGCTTCAAGGGAACAGGGATTGATTGTCGCAAAAGGGAATCCAAAGAAGATCTCCGGAGTCAAAGATTTAGCCAGGCCGGATGTATCGCTGATCAATCGGCAAAAAGGCTCTGGAACCCGCTTTCTGCTTGATTCATTTCTCGCCAGTGAAAAACTGGATCCTGCATCGGTTAAAGGGTATGAGAACGAGGAATGGACCCATCTAGCTGCGGCTGCCCATATCAGCAGAGGCACAGCAGATTCTGCCTTTGGAATCAAATGTGCAGCAAGCCAGTTAAATCTCGACTTCATCCCGCTCACAAAAGAACAGTTTGACCTAGTTTTCCGCTGGACTCCTGGAAACAAAGCAGCGCTCCAGCACTTGATTGACCTGATTCAGCTTACCAATTTCAAAGACAGCATCGAAGATTTTGATGGCTATGATGCTGAAGAATTTGGAAAAATCATTTACGCAAATCATACTACGGAGGTTTAAACATGAAATTGAAACATTTTCTCCCATTTTTACTCATTCTCGTATTTGCTTTTGTTACAGGATGTTCTGATACATCGACAAAGGACGCGGGAAAACAGCCTGATGCGACAGTGAAAAGTACCGAAAAAACCGATTTGATTCTTGCAACAACAACCAGTACTCAGGATAGTGGGCTGCTGGATGTTCTAAAGCCTGATTTTGAAGAAAAAAACAATTATAATCTGAAAATCATTGCCGTCGGAACCGGACAAGCACTTGAAATGGGAACACGCGGTGAAGCGGATGTCCTTCTAGTGCACGCACCTGCAGCGGAAGAAGAGATCGTCAAAAGCGGCGATGCCATCAACCGCCAGAAAGTCATGTACAACGACTTTATCCTTGTTGGACCTGCTGAAGACCCAGCGAAAGTTAAAGGTCTAACCGTTCCAGAAACCTTGAAAAAAATCACTGAGTCAAAAGCTTCATTTGTGTCTCGCGGAGATGATTCCGGCACTCATAAAAAGGAGCTTGAGCTTTGGCAGAAGTCTTCACTTGATCCAAAAAGCCTTGGTGATGCCTATATCGAAGCGGGACAAGGGATGGGTGCAACTCTCCAGATCGCTTCCGAGAAGCAAGCTTATACTTTGACAGACAGGGCTACCTTCCTAGCTCAGAAAAAGAATATGCCTGACACAGAAATAATAGTAGAAGGAGACGAAAGCCTGCTCAATATTTATCATGTTATGCAAGTGAACAATGAAAAGCATGACAAAGTGAATGCAGCAGGTTCAAAAGCATTTGTCGACTATATGACTTCCGAAGAGACGAAAAAAATCATCAAGGAATTTGGCACAGATGAGTACGGAGAGCCGCTATTTTTCCTTTTTGAATAAAAAAATTCAAATTCAACAGAGAGTCTGATTGCGCATGGAACTTTTATTAGAAGGATTGAAAAAAGCGTTTGAAATGATCTTGACAGGAAACCAGGAAATTCTCGAAATTACCTTGCTTACACTGAGGGTTTCGATTACAGCGGTGCTGATCAGTACCTTGATAGGTATTCCAGCTGGAATGTTCCTTGGACTTGCTCGATTCACTGGAAGGAAATTGCTCCTTGCCATCATCAATATCGGCATGGGCCTTCCTCCTGTCGTTGCTGGTCTATGGATCACTCTTTTCCTGTGGCGCTCAGGCCCGCTTGGTGACCTCGCCTTGCTATACTCGCCAACAGCAATTATCATGGCACAGATCCTGGTTTCCTTGCCAATTGTTACAGCATTGACAAGCACAGCATTCCAGCAGATCAATCCTAAACTGATTCTTCAGGTCAAAGCACTTGGAGCAACCAAATTCCAGCTATATTGGATTTTGATGAAAGAAGTCAAGCTTGCAATTCTCGCAGCCATCATTGCAGGCTTTGGGCGAGTCATTGCCGAGGTCGGCGCAGCGATGATGGTTGGCGGCAATCTCAGTGGTGAGACACGGATTCTTACGACTTCGATTGTCATGGAAGTTTCCAAAGGCAATTTCGACATTGCTCTAGCACTTTCCTTCATCCTGATGACATTGGCGTTCATTATTACTTTTAGCCTGACTTATTTACAACAAAGGAAGCGGAGCCTATGACCCCACTGATTACGGTAAAAAATTTAGAAGTAAGAGCCGCAAAGCGAAACCTGCTATCCATTCCCTACTTTGAAATACAAGAAGGAGAAATAGTCGGAATCATGGGTCCAAATGGTGCCGGAAAAAGTACTTTTATCAAGGCTTTGTCCTTGCTGGAAAAACCAGCACAAGGTACCATTTTCTACAAAAATCAGAATATCTCTGATGAACTGACGTTGAAGATGCGCAGAAAATTCGCTGTCGCAATGCAGCAGCCGTTGCTTCTCGATACAACCGTCTTTCAAAATGTTGCAATTGGCTTGAAGCTTAGGAATTATCCTCGGCAAGAAGTAACACAAAAGGTTTTATTCTGGTTAGAAAAATTCCGGATTGGCCATCTTGCCAAAAAACATGCAGCACATTTGTCCGGCGGAGAGGCCCAGCGTGTGAATCTTGCCCGGGCAATGGTGCTCGAACCTGAGGTGCTTTTCCTTGATGAACCCTTCTCTGCACTGGACTTCCCCACGAAGGTGCAGTTATTGAAGGATATTAAATCGATCATCGGGCAGACGAAAACGACAACAGTTTTTGTCAGCCACGATCTGATGGAACTGAAATACCTTGCCGAAACGCTTGCAATCTTAATAGATGGCGAGCTAAAACAAACTGGATCCACATCGGAAGTGTTGTCATCCCCCAACGCATCTGCTTCCACTTTTATAAATGATTGGAAAAGTCTTCTCCAATAGTTGCTTATAATGGCATGGCTGCAAACGCCATGCTTTTTTTGTGCCCATGATCTTCGGGGTCCGCTCTTTTATGGGCACATTGCTCCCTTTTTTGCGGCCATAATCTTCGCATCCGCTCTTTCATGGGCACATTCCTTCCTCACATAAATCGGGCACTATCTAATCTGTCTATGTCAAACATTAGGATCCCATGTATCTGGCAAAATAACTTTTCGCTTTTACCAAATCATTCGTGCCGTGAACGAGCACCCTTCCATCTTGAAAGATGACCATAGTGATCTCATCTTCGGGCATAAAACGTAACAAAAATGGGTTGCCTTTTACTTTGCCATTTGTTTTCAACCGACTTGCCAGCTTTTCAAGATCGATAATCCCCTTCTGTCGCGGGTTGATCTGAATGGTGTCGCGCCCACAAAGCGATGCATATTGGATCTGCTGGTCAGACGATCGATCGAGAAAGTCGTATTGATGGTGGACACATGCCGGGCATTCAGGATTTCGTCCTTGGCTGACATCCATTTGAAAATATGAGTTGTACCAGATATCTAGCTGTTCAAGATTAGGATTCGAATCGGCCCCCACAAGCAGTTTCAATGCTTCTACCGCTTCGAATGATCCAATGATGTCTGTAATCGAGGAAAGCACCCCGATGCTGTCGCATGTTTCGCCAAGACCTGTGGGAACTGACGGGAAAAGACAGCGATAACAAGGAGTCTCTCCCGGTTTAATGACTGCGAACATACCGCGAGAACTGACCGCCCCACCGTACACCCACGGGATCCCATGTTTTACAGCAACATCATTGATAAGATATCGAGCCATGAAATTATCAGTGCCATCGACGATCACATCGAAACCGGCAAGCAGGTCCTCGGCATTATCAAGTGTTAGATCCGCGATTATTGGCTCTAATTTTAGCTCAGAGTTAATTTTCTTTAGTTTTTTTTCAGCAGCAATCGCCTTTGGCAGGTTTTCGCGCGCGTCCTCTTCATCATAAAGTGTCTGGCGCTGGAGATTAGACAGCTCGACCAGGTCACGATCAATGAAGCGGACTCGCCCCACGCCCGCCCGGACTAAATGATTCGCGATCACTGTTCCAAGCGCTCCCATGCCGACAATGACCGCCGAACTGTTCAGCAGCTTTGTTTGTCCTTCCTTTCCAATTGGCTGGAATAAAACTTGCCTTGAATAACGCTCCATTTCCTTCATTGTCATCCCTCCATCATATATTTAGATTATATCTTTAAATAATGCTTTTTTTTAGGGAAAATTTTAACTATACTGAATAGTAAGAGGGAATCTCTCCTCTTATAAGTTTTTCACTAAAAAATGAAAGAGGTGGATTAAGTAAGATGAATCTTGGGGGATTTAAAAACAAAGAAGTCGTAGTGGACCTGACGAATGGCACGGTCGATTACCGAGGCATCCAGGAAGATGATGTCAGAAAGTATATCGGTGGCCGCGGCCTTGGAGTCAAGTACGTACTCGACAACGGCCCAGAAGTTGAGCCTCTATCAGAAGAAAACATTTTATGTATCATGACTGGCCCTGTAACGGGTTCTCGTTCTTCGATGAGCGGACGGCTAGCAGTCGTAACAAAATCGCCATTGACCGGCACAGTTACGGACTCACATATGGGCGGTTGGACAGCTGCTCGTTTGAAATGGGCTGGAGTCGACAACGTGATTTTCAAAGGAAAAAGCGACAAGCCTGTGTATCTTTATATCGAAAATGGCCAGGCAGAAATTCGCGACGCTTCTCAATTGTGGGGATTGAGCACACGCGCGACTGTACAGGCTATGAAGGATGCTCATGGAGAAGAAAATCTAAGCGTTATGACAATTGGCCAGGCAGGCGAGAACGGAGTGCGGTTTGCAAGTATCATGAATGAAAATGACCGTGCTGCTGGACGCGGTGGTACCGGTGCGGTTGCAGGCTACAAAAAGCTGAAGGCAATCGTCATTAAAGCAGCACAAAAGGGCAATATGCCGGAACCTGCCCAAAAAGATGATTACAACAAGGCAAACAAAAAAGCCGTTAAAGCAATTCTAGAAGGTGGCCTGACTGCTCCTAACAAAGGCGGCTTGTCCGTATATGGAACAAACGTCCTTACCAACTTGATCAATGAAGTGGGAGCGCTTCCAACATTCAACTCTCAATTGACACACTGGGATGAAGCGGAAAAGCATTCGGGAGAGTGGGTAAACGAGCACATTCTCGTTGCAAACAATACCTGCCATGCGTGCCCAGTCGGCTGTAAGATTGAGGTTGAAGTCAAGGAAGGCAAATACAAGACTCGCGTTGAGAGCTTTGAGTTTGAATCTGCCTGGGCACTCGGTGCGAACAGCGGCTTGAGCAACTCTGAAGCAATTGCGTATTTGATCGACATCTGTAACGAATATGGAATGGATACAATCGAGCTTGGCCATGCCATTTCTGTCACAATGGAAGCCTTTGAAAAAGGCATCGTTGCCGAGAAGCTTGATTGGGGCGATGCGGACAGCATGATCGAAATCGCTCGAAAAATCGCATTCCGTGAAGGCTTTGGCGGCATCCTTGCTGAAGGGCCTGCACGCGCGACAGCTGCATGGGGCGTGCCTGAACTGTCCATGTCAGTCAAAGGTCAGTCTATCCCTGCTTATGACCCACGCGGAATCCAGGGAATCGGCCTTGGATATGCGACAAGCAACCGCGGTGCCTGTCACCTTCGCGGCTACACGGTCGCATCCGAAATCGCCGGTATTCCAGAGCCAACAGACCGTACAGTAGCAGAAGGAAAGGCAGAGCTTCTAAATGTATTCCAGAACCTGCTTTCTTTCTCGGATTCTATGGATATCTGCAAGTTCTCTTCTTTCTCTGAAAATGCCGAACATTATGCTGAGCAATACAGCACAATGACCGGCATCCCAATGACAGCAGAAGATGTCATGCTTGCAGGGGAAAGAATCTACAATCTAGAGCGATACTATAACAATCTTGCCGGTTTCAATAAGCGGGAAGATGACTTCCTGCCAAGGCGCTTCACGGAAGAAGCCGCTTCCGGCAACAGCAAAGGACTGGTCTCTCGTATGGATATCATGCTGGAAGACTATTATACTATCCGCGGCTGGAAAGATGGCGTCGTGCCAGCAGAAAAACTTCGCGAACTCGGCATCATCGGAGAAGAAACAACTCCATCTGCAGAAGAAGTTTAATTATGAAAAAAAACCAGGTGATTTCGCCTGGTTTTTTGTTTCGTTAAATGAATGATTATCTGAAACTTAAGTCAGCATAATAAGGCTACCCGCCTACCCGAGTTGTTTTGTAACGGTAATTTTTGATCAATTTTTCCAGCTGTTCCTGATTTTCCGCTGCAAAACGGATAGATACAGCATGGATAATAAACGTTTTCGTAAAAGTAATTTCGTTTTCGGACAGAATTTCTGCTTTCCATGTCTCCGCCTCATACACGTACGGGAAGGAGTCTGTAACGAGTCTGCCGCCAAGCTCTTCAAAGTACATGCCGAGGTGATCCCGATTGATTCCCCTGAATTCTAGAATTCTATCAACCATATCAGCCACCAGCAACCGGAGGAAACAGTGCAAATTGGTCACTGCCTTTTACAATCGTTTCCAGCTCCTGATCGTGGACAATATTTCGTCCATTGATATAAACATGGACAAAGGGCTTTAGCTTCTTCTCCTCTGTGAAAATTTCCTCTTGTATTTCAGGGAACATTTCACACATTTTGTCCAAAACGTCCATCACCCGATCACCATCAGGAAGCACCTCAATTGTCACGCCTCCGCATATATCCCTCAGATTAGCAAATACTTTTACCTGCATTCCCAATCGCCCCCTTCTCCTACCTTAATAATAATGGGAAAACGCAAAGATGTCTTTCATTTTATGAATACATAAGGCATATTCTCCGTTCCCGCACGCATATCCGTCAGTCATTTTGTTCGAAAGTTTGCGCTTTTTCTATTCCCTGGGAATCCATAACCGTTTCGGTGAACTGCTTGATTAACGGTCGATTTTGGGAATCTGAGTGGGTCACAAGATAGAATTCCCTATCGTATGGTTCCAAGTTATTGATAATCGAAATGCGTCCGGCTTTTGCCGCGGGTATTGCTGCCAGTCTTGATACAAAGCTGATCCCTAGCCCTGCCTCCACTGCTGCGAGAACGGATTCTGTGCTGCCGATGGAAATAGAAATATTCAGATCATCGACTGACATTCCTTTTTCTATCAAAAAATGCTCCATCATTTTCCTGGTTCCTGACCCTTCTTCTCGGAGGACGAAATCATATTGCTGAATCTCGGTAAAATCTGAACACTCTGCATGAAGCAATGGATGCCCAATAGGGGTGACTAACACTAGCGAGTCTGAGGCAATAGGCTTGCTTGTTAACAGACGCGAGTCAACTTTTATCCCGATAACAGCAGCATCTATTTGATGATTCTGCAGCTGGTCCAGCACGCTTTTGGAGTCACCAATTTCTATCCTTACATCCACCTTTGGATACAGATTGCGGAATGTCTTGATCCAGCCTGGAAGCAGGTAGGTTCCGGGAATCGTGCTAGCACCAATGGACAAGGTGCCAGTCAGTTTTCCTTGAAATTCATCGAGATTATCCTCTAGTGTTTTCCATCTAACCTTTATATCCTTTGCGGCACTGTATACAAGCATGCCTGCAGATGTTGGCCTGATGCCAGCCGCTCTTCTATCGAGCAATTCAAACCCAAGTTCTTCCTCAAGACTCTTAATTTTCAGGCTAACCGATGGCTGGGAACTTTTCATTGCCGCTGCCGCCTCTGAAAAACTGTTTCTTTCCACAACCATCACAAAGGCATCGAGCTTTTTCAAATTCATAGCATTTTCTCCAATTTAAGACGTATATGCTTCTATTTTAATATAGTTTGTCTACCACATAGGTCTAGTAGTACTAGGTTGATTGGAACGGAAGGTGCGTAGACTCCTGCGGGATCCAGGCGCTTTAGCGCTGAGGAGGCTCACCGCACGACCCGCGGAAAGCGAAGCAACCTGGAGTGGAGATCAACCGGTCCATTTTAACAAGGCCAACCTTTAAGGACTTTTTCAGTGGCCACCCAACCGGCTGTCTCTTTTTTTATGATCTTTTAAACGGCCACCAGTTTGCTTCCCCAAAGTTCTTCACTAAAACTGGAATGAACAGTGGCAGCATGATGAATGCATACAAGAATAATCCTGCAAGAAGGATCGAAGCGATTTGCAGCAAGGACATCATTCCGGAAGGCATCATTGCGGCGAAAGTTCCGCCGAGGATGATGGCTGCTGAAATGATCACCGTACCCATCTTTTTCATCGAAAGCAGCATTGCTTCTGAAATCGACAGGTTTTTATACTCATTGAAACGGTCCATCAGGAAAATACTGTAGTCCACACCAAGGGCAACCAGGATGACAAAGGCGAAAAACGGCACTGCCCAGCTGATCCCTGAATATCCGAGGATATCGACATAGATGACTTCATTGATCGCCATGGAAGTATAATACGTTAAAATCAAGGAACCAATCATGTAAATTGGCATGATGATAGAGCGGAACAGGAACACAAGAATGATGCCAATACCGAGCAGCATTAAGATCACTGTTCTGGTATAATCCTGGCCAGACATTTTATCGAGGTCCGCATTCGTGCTGGTGATCCCACCAATGGCTACATCAGCATTTTCAAGCTTTGTCCCTTTTGTTGCGCGTTCAACAGCATCCTTAAGTGCTGGAATTTGCGCCATCGCTTTGTTTGAGTATGGATTCGCCTCAAAAATGACATCCATCGTCATGACTTTTCGATCTTTTGAAAAATAGACATCAAGCACTTGGGCGAACTCATCACTTTTAAGCGCATCTTCAGGCAGGTAAAAACCATTGGAATCAGCACTAGCCAAGCCGGTTAAGTACTCCTGAGCGGAGCCAAGGCCTTTTGAAACTTGATCCAGTCCATCCGTACTCTGACTCAGTCCGTCCGTGAGCTGATCCATTTGGGTACCAAGCCCTCCAAACCCAGCTAACAGCTGCTGTTGGCCTGCATTAACGCTGGACAAACCGGTTGTCAGATCCGGAAAATGTTGGACGATTTGACCTTGTCCGTCAGCAAGCTGATTTAGCCCTGCCTGCTGCTGTTCGATGCCGTCGATGAGCTGTTGAAGTCCAGGGCCGAAAGCTGCTTGTTGTGCCAATGCTCCGGCAAAAGCTTCATTAGCCTGTGTCATTCCACCAATAAGCTGTGGCATTACCTCGTTCAATTGATTTATACCTTCTGAGGCTTTTGCAAGCTCTCCCTGCATGTAAGTGAGCTGACCTTTCATTTCCTGGTATGTTTGATCCGCTTTTAACGTTTCATCTCTATTTTCTAAATAGCCAAAAAGCTGGCCATTTGTCTGCGAGATTCCGCTGGATAAATGAGAGATGCCTTCTCCGGCATTCTTGTATCCGGCTTCAAGCTCGGTTAACCCTTTTTCCATCGCCACATACTTAGATTGTAGCTGCTGATACCCAGCCAGCAATTCCTCTGCGCCAGCTTTGGCTCTTTCCAGTCCAGCTTTTATCTCCTCAGACCCCACGGAACCCTTTCTGATGCCGTCCTCAATTTTCACAAGATTAGTCTGGATATCACCGAGGCCTGTTTCAATTGCAGTTGTTCCATTGATCAGTTCATTGATGCCATCCGCAGCCCCCTTCAACTCCGGAGCTGATTTGGATAATTCCGTTTCTGCCTCATTGAGACCTTTGTTGATTTTATCCAGGCCATCCTTTCCCTCACCCAGGCCTGATCCAAGTGTTTCCGCCTGTTTGGAGACGAAGAAGTCTTCGATTGGCTGTCCTGTTGGCCGAGTGACCGAACGGACTGTGTCCACCATATCGACTTTTTTCAGTTCCGCACTGATGTTTTCGGCTAGTTTAATGTATTCTGCCGAGTCCATTCTTTCATCATTTTTCAGGATAATCTGAGTCGGCATTGATTCGCCTGGACCAAAGCTTGTGGCAATCGCATTGAACGCCTTGATGGAGTTTACATTTCCGCTAATTTCATCCAATGAATTGTAGCTAAGCTTCCCATCATAAGCTACAAGAAACGGGACGCACACCGCTGCGACAATCAGCAAGCTCAGAAATGGACGTGCGAGCGAAAATCGTCCGACAGTGCCCCATAGCTTGCTTTCCCCATGCTCTGCGCTTTGTTTGGATGGCCAGAAAAGCTTTGGACCTAATAACGCCATGAAAAACGGCACAATAGTGAATAAACCAGCCAAAAGCAACGCAACCCCGATCGCTACTGCAGCGGCGGATTGATATAAAATAAATTGGGAGAACCCAATGGCAGCAAAGCCGATCATAACTGCCATTCCGCTAAAAAATACAGTACGCCCTGCATTTTTATAGGTTGCGATAATCGCTGCCGGCACTGTTTCATGATGCGTAAGCTCTTCCTTAAAGCGGCTGAGCAGCAAAATACAGTAGTCCGTTCCAATCCCGAACAAAACGGCAACAAGGAAAATCTGCGTATAGTTGGACAGCGGAAAATTGAACTGGTCCACTAGCATCGATACGATTGACTGTGAAACAAAGTAAGCCATACCGACTGTCACCAATGGAATAACAGGCGCGATGACCGATCTGAAAACGAGGAGAAGCACGACAAGAATAAAAACAACCGTGATTCCTTCCGTCTTTTTCAACCCTTCTTCAGAACTGGTTATCAAATCCTCATTGATCAGCCACTGGCTCGTATAGTAGTGGTCGACATCCACATCCTCAATCGCGGCATAGAGCAGCTTTTTCACTTCTGCCGGTTCGCGGTCGTTCCAGCTGACCGTTACCGAGGACAGAATGGACTTTCCATCCTTAGAGACAAGCTGTTCCTTCAGGCTTTCCTCATTGAAGTGTGTTAGAATATTGGTGATACCGATTTGGTCACGGTTTTTTTCAAGCTTACGGATGGCTTTTTCCGCTTCACTGATTTCTGCCTGCGTTAGCTTTTTCTCGCTGTGGAAAACGAGTGCGACCTGTGTCTCATCTCCTCCCCCTTCCTGCTTCCTGACCTCCTCCATAATATTGCCAGCGAGCGTCGAGGAGTATTCGTCTGGTACAGTGATCTGCCCTTTTTCCCGGACAAGACCTGCCATATTTGGTGCAGCCATAAACATTCCTGCAGCCACCAGAATCCACACAATAATGACGATCCATTTCTGCTTGATAATGAAGTTCACGTTATTCCACCCTGCTCTTTCTCTCTAGTAAAATTTCTTTTAGCTTGTCGTATGTCTTAAGGAACTGGACGAGTTCATCTTGATCAAACTTGGTAATAATCGATTCCACCAACGCCTGGATTCGTTCCTCTGTTTTTTGAAATAGTTCATTTCCCTTCTCAGTCAAAGTCAGATAGACGACACGGCGGTCGTTTTCATCCCTTGTTCTGAGGATTAGCCCTTTTTCCCACAGACGCGTGATAATGGCGGTAATTGCGCTTTTTTTCACGTCGAATACAGCCGCCAGCTCTGAAGATGTGCAGGAGCCTACTTTGTTGATATAGCGCAATGTATAGTGCTGGTCATTCGTAAGGTCCAAACCAATTTGCCCCTTGACCATCCCTTCGGCAAGCTTGTTCACCGAAAAAGAAACATGGATATAGTGGTCCACTAACTCTTTGATCGATTGATCAGACATTTTGCTGCAGTCACCTCTCCCTTCGTTCTACCATTTAACTGTTAAACTATTTAACTATTAACCCTGTTAACTTTAATCCTAATCCACTTTACTGTCAAGAGAACAAAAAGCGCAAGCGACTCGAGGGGCTAGGCGCTGAAGCTGGATTAACAAAACCGCAAATAGTTATCCATAATTAAATAATTTTTATAATTTCTTAAACAGTAAGAAAACTGCCAAATAAACTTAGCAGTTTTCAAAATGTATTATAAATGTTTTCGCACTCTGCTCCAGTCGGCTCATAGAAGCAGTGCAGCTTAAATTGGCCGGCGAGCGGCTGATTGTACCAGGTAGGAGGACAGTCGCCCGGAGGCCGGAAATACCAAAGTGCAAATTTCGATGGCCATAGACGCTCGCCCTTCACAGCCCGCCTCGCAAGTCGCTTTTCTATTTCTCTGGCTCTTTGGTAAAAATACCCTTTCTTAACAGCTTCAAAGGCATGTTCCTGATAGATCATCTGCGGAATCGTCCTTATTCCTTTAAAGTCCGAACAATCTCCCCGGACTCGGTTAATCCCGACATTTCCAACCATTAACATCCCTTGCTGGCCTTCCCCTTCAGCTTCGGCTCTGAGAAGTCTCGCCAACAACTCGATATCAGCCTCTGTATACTTCACCACTGCCATGTGAAAACCTCCAGCTTTTTATAATACATCATATTTTCAAAAGGCTTGGGTTATCACATAATATCGAAGGAATGTTAATGAACCTTTGGGCCAATGACTGCATATAGTACCTCAAAGACGGAATAAGGATGTAGTGCTATGCCAGTCACGATAAACCTCTTTTATTTTAAGGTTAACAGCGTTTCGGGAAATGGCTCGATCACGATAGGTTCAGCTACCCATAACAGCCATACAGCCAATGATAAGTCTCAAGGAGTGAATTGTTCCTTCGGGGATGCATCATCAACAGAAGCGTTGATGGATAATGTCTATATTGATCCGGATGTAAATGATCAAGCTGCGATTGCAACAGCTGATTCCACCTATCAGGGTATCCCGCTAGCCCCAGTGAATGAACCTCCTGCTAATCTCCTTTGAATGCCATGGGATGTCTGAAAAAAGAAGAAATGCAATCTATTTTTGCAGCATGAAGTCTTGATAAGGAGGTTTTCGATGCCTTACCAAATTAATATTTTAAATATCAAAATCAATGGAATCACTCAAAACGGAAACTTGGATGTTGGTTCAACAATCCAAAACAGCCACACGGCAAACAGCAAGAATTTCGGTGTCAATTTTTCTCTAGGTGATTTCTCTCCATCCTCTTCTTTGCAAAATACCGGAGTTTTTGATCCCGATGTCAGTGATCAGGATCAGAATGCCAACCCTTCTGCGCCAATTGGAAATCAAATTTAGAATCTTGAATAGGGGGTGCTGCCATGGATATGGAGAAAGTAAAAATGTGGCTCGAATTGACAAATAAATACCAAAAAGATGATTTTTGGCGTGGGTTATTTCATCAAGGAATCCCGGAGAGAATCGTCCATGCTAATGATTTTCCATTATATGATATTTATAAAAGCGATTCTATCCTCTGCCTGATCATTGAGCTTCCCGGCATCGACAGGAGCGATCTCTCCGTGGCTCTAAGACACGGAGATACTCTCGTCGTGAAGGGGATTTCAAGGTCCTTGTTCCCTGCTGATATGGAGCTGAAAAGGGAAAGATTTTATGGAGAGTTTGAGCGGCTGATCCCGCTGCCACAACCTACCGAGACAAAATTCATTCACTCCACCTTCCAAGATGGGATTCTCCAGGTGACGTACCCTCGACAGGATGATAGAACCGCAGACAGACAGGAAGATACCAGGATCATCTAAGATAACTCGCCAAAAATATCCATCCTGCCTTGGTGCGTTTTTTGATTGTTTTTTGCGGATAATATCTTACTACCTTTCATAGGTGCATACCAACTAAACGAGGAGGGAATTTTGCTAACTTTCTTCCAAAATTCAAGCCTTGCAGATTCCTGCAAGGCTTTTCCTATTTATGCTTTTAGCACATCGTGGTCTACATATCGCTCGCCGTTCAGTTCACTAATGACGTTGATAGCAACCTTCGCTCCGTCTCCAGCTGTGATGATTGTATGCATGCTAACCCCTGCGCAAGTGCCTGCCGCCCAAACGCCTTCCACATTCGTTTTTCCAGCTGCATCAACGTCAAAAATCGTCTTGATTCTTGGCTCTGTGCCATCTTTGGTTGCAAGACCTGACGCTCCTGCCACATCCGTCATCATGCCCGAAGCGATGATAACATGCTTTGCTTCATACTCGCCGTTTTCCGTTATAACTTTTACGCCGCTGTCTGTTTTGCTGACAGAAGTCACTGTCGTTTCTACGAATTCGGCACCAAATTTTTTCGCCTGCTTGATTCCAGTTTCGACTAAGTCTGGGCCTGCGATTTCAGGAGCGCCATAGTGGTTCTCCATCCAAGCACGCTTCGTTACGCTTTTATTGTTGTCCAGCACGATTGTTTGCTTGCCAGCCTTTGCTGCGAAAATCGCTGCGCTTCCTCCCGCAGGCCCTGCTCCGATAATTGCTACATCATACATAGGGAAATTCCTCCTTTTCTTTATTCAAAGATAATCATACCAAATTTCTTTCTATTAATGAAAGTTTAAGGAAACATCAAAAACACCAAGAGCTAAACTAATTACGATAAAAACCCCTGCAATAAGCTGATCATGTTACCTTTTCCATTGACAACATGCATAGATATTTCCTCCGCTTTTTTCACAAAATGTTACATATTTCCCTATCATTATCACAAAGTATAGTCCTCTTGCATTCGTATAGATATAGATCTAACAGCAGGATTATTTAAGAGGAAAGAAATGTTCTTTGCAACGAAAGACACTAAAAAGCCCGGAGACTGATCTCCGGGTTTCGCCTTCTCTATCATTCAACTTTTCAATAAATTCTTCACCAAATCCACCGCTGGTTTCTTGTCATACTGATTGTACAGGCCCACTGAAATCCGGACTGGGTCGCCGAAAAAGAAACGCTCGTAGATGGTTTCCCTTCCTGCGAAAGCACTTGAGCACATATCCCACACCAATCTGAACAAGCGAACTCTTTCCTTCGCCTCAGTATCTGCTCCCTGTAAATACAGGTCGAGATCACTTCTTATATCCGAGTCAAAATCATTGCTCGTCGGAATCGTGATGGTTCCGCTGGCTCCCAGCAGCTGGAGGATTTCTACGAATCTTGGATAAAGCTTTGGAAATATGAGACTCGCAACAGTAAGAGGGTTCGCATCCGGTACCACCAATCCCGAACCATTTTCCCTCGCCTGCATTTCCGAAGATAAAAGCAGTCCCTTCATCATTTCCACACCACATATCATTTCACTGATTTTTTCTTTTACATGCTGATATTCGCCAATACCGATCGTTTCCGTGATTAATTGGGCAGTTCCCAGAAACAACCTGGATTTGGTAATCTGCCTTGATAATGTCTGATGAACCAGGAATGTATTGAAATTTGTTTCGTTGAAAAGATTCATGGCAGCTTTAAGATCTTTATATAAAAATACCCTTTCCCATGGTACAAAGGTGTTATTGAAAATCACGATTGTATCCATTTCTTCAAATCGCGACCCGAGCGGATGGTCAAAATGGGATTCGTTATAGACAAAGGATTCCCGGCAGACAAACTTTAAGTTTTCCGTACTACTCGGAATTGAAAAGGCATATACATAATCCTCCTCGATGAATTTTCCGCCTGCCGGCAAAACCATCAGCTCATCTGTGATACCGCCTTGTGTAGCCAATAACCTGGCACCCTTAATAAAAATCCCATCCGCTGTCTCCCTAACCACCCGGGCAGAAATAGGTTTCTCCTTATCTTCAAAATACGCGAGCGTTCGATTCACCTGCGGCGTGACGTACGTATGGGAGAAGGTAAGGTCATTCTCTCTCGCCTTTTCATAAAGATTCGTCACATTCCTGCCTAATTTATTTTCCCCTTCAAAAACATGTGCTGAAGCACCAAGAGCCATTAAGGCAGTATTCATGTAATCAGGGGTCCTTCCCATCATTCCGCCCGTCAGCTTTGCCCACTCACCGGCAGCAAGCCTCCTGAGTTCCAAATCTTCTTTTTTGACCGGAGGATGAAAAGATCGGCCAACTCGGTTTCCGGTTGTCGGCGATTTATAGGTCATCAGCGGCAAATTCCCCACTTCCACTTGGAAATCATACAAACGGGCCTTGCTATTGATCACTCCCTTAAAGGCATGATGCGCTAGTATGTCTCCGGTGATTTTCTGTCCATCAAACCAAATATTGCTTTTCAAATTACCGATTCTTTCTTTCAACTGAGTTCCATTGATTGCAGGCATATTCCCACTCCTGACTTGTTCTTGCTTTTAACCATCATGCCTATATCTATTCACATTTTCCGGCAGTATTGCATGGTTTATTAAAAGAAGAGCGGAAGTGAGAGGGATAGCCTGTCCTGAAATATCACGGAAAAGTGCAGGTATACACCGAAAAGAAACAAATAATGCGAAAACAGCCATGAAAAAAGACCTCCATTGAGGCCTTTTTTCTAAAATTTAGAAAGAGCTTTATTAGCATTATTCGGGTAGACAGAGCCGAACAAATCTAAATCTGATTTTCCGTAGAATGGATAGCCATTTGCCTGGTATCCACCACCCCCTGGTGTCATTGGGTAGCCGGTACCAGGCGAACCTGGATAGCCTGCCGCCCCCACTCCTGGATATCCGCCATAACCACCTGGATATCCGCCTATATTGCCTCCCGGGTACCCACCGAAGTTTGGTCCAGGATATCCACCAGGAGGAAAATAGGCTCCTCCAGGAAAGCCTGCTCCCGGATATCCGAAAGGCGGTGGCGACAATGGACGGGGGGGGGTCAAAGCTCCACCTAGGAATCCACCTGCTAAACCTCCTAAAAACGGCAACCAGCCAAAGCCAGCTCCAAATCTATAATCATTTCGTTGAAAACGATTTACATATGGATGCATATTTAAGAACCTCCTCTTATTCCATGTGTATGCATGTTTTGCCTACTTTGTCTGGGCCATCAGCATGAAATATCCCAAATCCCTTGCTAATAAAACTGCAATGATGGAACAAGAGGTGAAATCAATCCCATGAACAGATGCCGATTGGATTATGGAATATTCAATTCCATCATCGTCGAGACAGGTTCAAACCCTAAGTTTTCACAAAGTATTCTTGAAGGATTTCCATTAAACACATTAAGCTGGATCGTCGTGATTCCCAGTGCCCTAAACTCATTAATCGCGGCAATCGCAAGTTTTCGGGCGATCCCCGACTTTCTGTACTTTGGGAATACAAATACACTAACCAAATTCCCCATGACCTGACCCTTCACAGTATTGAAGTTTGTAACCAAGAGAATCCATCCCCTTAGTCTGCCTTGTTCTATATCGATGAGAAAATAGCCCCCGTTTTGAATGACGGGCATAAAAAGGTTATAGGCATTCTGCACACTATTTTCAGCATATCCCATCGAGCTTTCCTTCATCACTTTCCCGGACAGCTGAATAAGATGGTTCGCCTCTTCCTGAGTTGCTCTTCTGATTGCCATTAACAAACCTCGATTCAAATATATTTTGTACTAATATATCGAAAATTAGTGCTGTGAGTGCCTGTCAGCGATAAACAGGCTAACGAAATGTTCGGAAAGAGGAAACAACTGAAAAACTTTGGAAGTTCACCTATATTGTCTGTATAAATGAAAACAGGATGCAAATTAAGTTTTTAACCGAACTTCATATTTTCTCCACAAATTTCGGTTATATTTATCCCATTCAAGAAGGTGAATAAATTGAAATTATCGGTAAAGCTAGGTCTGTGGATTTTCATCTGCATTTTACTGATTGAGACTGTTTCGATGATTTTTTTACATAACAATGTCGTTCGTTCCCGAATTGACCAGGAATTGAACTCGTTAAAAGCCCGCGGAAACAGTCATCGAGATGTCCTCGAGATGGCTTTTAATGATTCAACCCTTCAGCATATTCGGTTAATGGAAGCGCACACTGACACATTTGTAGTAGTAGCAAATTCCGCTGGAGAAGTTTTATTAACATCCAAGGAGATTAATGAAGGAATGAAAAAGATTCTTGATCAGTCCTCTTCTCAGTTGCCACGGCAAGGTGTTATTCTGCAATCGGAGTGGAAGGAGGAAGCGTACATAGCTACCGTTACTCCTTATGAAACAGGAACAGATAAAGGATCTGTTTATATGTTTCGGGACACAGAAAATGTGAAAGCATTCGTATCACAGCTAAACAGGCATTTTATGCTGGCATCGATATGGATCCTATCCTTTATGTTTATTACTATATTTCTCTTAACAAAGGTGCTTACAAGGCCGCTAATAATAATGAAGGAGGCCACGCGAAAATTGAGCAAAGGAGATTTTTCTGTTTCTGTGCCTGTTCAGTCGCATGACGAATTGGGTGAGCTTGCCCAATCCATTCAAACGCTGGCAAACGACTTGAATTATATGAAGCAGGAACGAAATGATTTTTTAGCGAGCATATCCCATGAACTCCGGACTCCATTAACTTATATAAAAGGGTATGCCGATATTGCCCGGCGAACCAATATAAGGCCACAGGAGCGAACGCACTACTTGCAAATCATTGGTGAAGAATCAGAACGGGTCAACCGACTTTTGGAAGAGCTTTTTTCCCTTGCTAGAATCGATCAAAATGAATTTCTCATCACCAAAGAACGTGTCCAGCTCTTTCCTTTTCTTCATTCTATTTACGAAAGAGTTTTACCCGCATTTTTAACTAAAAACATAGAGTTACAACTCGATAGTGATCAAGATATTTTCGTCGATATTGATCCCTCCCGATTTGGACAGGTACTTTCGAATATTTTAGACAATGCTTTAAAATATTCAAATGAAGGCACTACCACTACGATTCGGGCAATTAAAAGGGACAGAAATGTTGTCATTTCTATACAGGACCAGGGAATTGGGATTCCCGAAGAAGACATTCCTTATGTGTTTGAGCGATTATACCGTGTGGAAAAATCCCGCGCAAGGATCACCGGCGGATTTGGTTTAGGGCTTGCAATCGCAAAACAGCTTGTCGAAATCCATGGGGGATCCCTTTCTGTTAAAAGCAAACCCGGAGCAGGGACAGTATTTACGATTGTACTTAAGGAGAGCTGAAAATGAATAAAGTGCTGATAGTCGATGATGAGCAGAGAATGCTTGATCTGTTAGAACTATATATCACACCACATGGCTATGTTTGTGTCAAAAAAACTTCAGGGAATGATGCCCTAATGTTTCTTGAGGAGGAACAAGTGGATCTGGTTCTCCTCGATGTCATGATGCCTGATATGGATGGCTGGGAAACTTGTGAGAAAATCAGGAAATTCTCAACAGTACCAATCATCATGTTGACTGCTCGAAGCGCTGACGAAGACATCGTAAAGGGTTTAAAGAAGGGTGCGGACGACTATGTTACCAAGCCTTTTAACGAGGATGTCCTGCTCGCAAGGATTGATGCGGTGACGAGACGATCAGGATCTACATCAGCAAATGATACCCTTACTTTTTATGGATTATCAATAAATGAAGCCGCTATGGAAGTATTTTATAAAGACAAGCCAATCCTATTGACGCCAAAAGAATTCTCCCTCTTGACCACCTTTATAAAAACCCCTAATCGGGTGTTCTCGAGAGACTATCTCCTTACCTCCCTATGGAGTTTTAAAACTGAAACAGAAAACCGTACAATCGATTCGCATATTAGAAATTTAAGAGACAAATTACGGCAGTCCGGATTTCCCGTCGACCAAAATTTGCTAACGGTCTGGGGTGTCGGATACAAATGGAGTTCAGAACGTTCATCGTCATAAGTCAATTGAGGAGAAATAGAAACATGCAAAAAGGCATCATGTAGATGCCTTTTTTTGCAGAATAAGAAAGTATAAATTTAACTTCGAGAATTGTCCAGCTCCAGCGCCTAGCCCCTCGAGTCGCTTCGGTCTGCCCAATGAAGTCA
>NZ_JXIQ01000014.1 GCF_000934845.1 Mesobacillus subterraneus | reverse complement strand
ATCTTTCATGCGGAATGATACCCTTATGCGAGCAGTTCCGCCTCCATAAGGGTATCTTTCATGCGGAATGCCCTTATGCGAGCGAGGTCACGGTTTCGTTCATTTCTATTCTTTTTTGGAAGCTGTTTTCATTTGTTCCTCGGGGATTATTCCGCTGTTGTATGAATCCATGATCTGCTGGCTGACTTGCATGACGCCTTGGTCATCGTAATGATAGGGTGCCCGCCCTTGTCTCTGCTTTTTATCCATTGTTCCTTCCTCCTCGTATATAATGCTTACATTTATAGTTTTCGTTGGATTGTCACAGCTATGCAAACGAAACTGTTGTATAATAAAGGAAAAGGAGGCGAGAACTATGGCGCTATATTATAAGAATATTTTAGTTGCCGTTGATGGTTCTAAAGAAGCAGCACGGGCTTTTAACAAAGCCATTGAAATCGCAAAAAGGAACGATGCTAAACTGGTCATGACCCATATCATCGATTTGCGGACATTTGCCACGGTTGAGGCATATGACCGTTCAATCTCTGAGCGCGCGAATCAGTTTGCTACTGAGCTGATGGAAAGCTACAAACAACAGGCGACCGATGCCGGAATTAAAGATGTAAGCTATGAAATCGATTATGGTTCACCAAAGGTCAAGATTGCGAAAGATGTTGCAAAAAAATACAACGCCGACCTGATTATTTGCGGAGCAACTGGAATGAACGCAGTTGAACGTTTCTTTATTGGAAGTGTGTCTGAACATATTACCCGCTATGCATCCTGCGATGTCCTAGTAGTTCGAGCAGAATAAAAATAATTCTCAGGAATAAAGCCCGCTGCAGATGCTGCGGGCTTTATTCCTTTTACAACAAGTTTTTCGCTTTTTCAAGTTGTGCCCGAACCTGCGAAAAGCCAGTGCCCCCAGCACTATTCCTTCTATCAATAGCGTTGTATGGGTTTAAGACCTCATAAATGTCTTCCTCAAATAAAGAGTTCATGTCTTTATAAACAGTTAACGGCAATTCGCCAAGATAACAGCCTTTTTCAATGCAGGTGAGCACAAGCTTGCCGACGATTTCATGGGCTTGGCGGAAAGGAAGTCCTTTTGATGCTAAATAATCAGCCAGCTCTGTGGCGTTAGAGAAGTCATTTTTGACCGAGCTTTCCATTTTGTCTTTTCTTACCTTCATAGTACCGACCATTCCAGTAATTATCTTCAGAGAGCCCCTTACTGTCTTGACTGTATCAAACATTCCCTCTTTATCTTCCTGCATATCTTTGTTATAAGCTAATGGCAAGCCTTTCAATATCGTCAACAGTCCTATCAGGCTGCCATATACCCGGCCCGTTTTTCCCCGGATCAATTCGGCCATATCGGGATTTTTCTTTTGCGGCATGATACTGCTCCCAGTCGTGAAAGCATCGGACAGTTCAATGAATTGAAATTCCTGGCTAGTCCAGAGAATGATTTCTTCACATAACCGGGAAAGATGCATCATCAATAGAGAACTGTCTGACAGGAATTCAAGAATGAAATCGCGATCGCTGACTGCATCAAGACTATTTTCATAAATCCCGGCAAATCCAAGCATCGATGCCGTTTTATGACGGTCGATCGGAAAAGTAGTTCCTGCGAGTGCCCCGGCACCAAGAGGCGAGAGATTAATCCTTTTCAGGCTTTCACTAAAACGCTGTTTGTCTCTGTCCAGCATCCAAAAATAGGCCATGAGATGGTGGGCAAATGAGATAGGCTGCGCCCGTTGCAAATGAGTATACCCTGGCAAAATCGTCTCAATATTTTGCTCGGCCTGTTGGATAAGCGCCTGTTGGAAATCGGTGATCAGTATTATGATGTCTGACACCTGCTCTTTCAAGTACAAATGCATGTCTGTGGCAACCTGGTCATTCCTGCTTCTCGCTGTGTGGAGCTTCCCGCCAGTCGGACCAATTAATTCTGTCAAATGGTGCTCAAGATTCAAATGGATATCTTCCAGTTTAACGGAATAATCCAGTTCCCCTTGCTCTGCTTGATATGCAAGTTTTTTTAAACCTTGTACGATTTCGTTTGCTTCTGCTTCCGTGATGATGCCACAGGCAGCAAGCATGGTAGCATGGGCGACGCTTCCTTCAATGTCCTGCTTCGCCAATTCCTGGTCAAAGCTGATCGATGCACCGAACTCATCTACCCATTCTTCTGCAGAACCGGTGAATCTGCCGCCCCATAATTTTTTCACACTGTCACCTTCTTGCCCTGGACCATACTGTGGACTACTGTTGGCAATCCCCATAGGTTGATGAAACCAACAGCTGCATTATGATCAAATTCGTCGTCTGCAGTGTATGTTGCCAATTTCTCATTATATAAAGAATAAGGCGATTTTCGACCCTCGATTATGGCATGGCCTTTAAACAACTTGACTCGGACCGTGCCAGTAACATGCTTCTGTGTGGATTTTAGAAAGGCTGCCAGCGCTTCCTGAAGCGGAGAGAACCATAAGCCTTCATAAATTAGTTCTGTCATTTTTTTCTCGATTACTGGTTTGAAGTGAGCCACTTCTTTTACAAGCGTGATATCTTCCAGTTCTTTGTGTGCTTTGATCAAGGTCATCGCAGCAGGCGCTTCATACACCTCGCGCGACTTAATGCCGACAAGACGATTTTCTACATGGTCGATTCTTCCGACACCATGCTTGCCTGCAATCGCATTTAATTCAAGAATCAATTCTGAAAGGGAATACGCTTTTCCATTCATGCCAGTCGGTACTCCTTCCACAAACTCAATCTCAATGGTATCAGGGATATCTGGTGTATTTTCCAGCTCGGCAGTTAAATCGTATGCGTCGATTGGAGGTGCCTGCCATGGATCTTCCAAAATTCCGCATTCATTGCTGCGTCCCCACAAGTTCTGGTCGATGGAAAATGGACTGTCCAAATTGATTGGAATCGGTATGCCATTGTTTGCTGCATATGCTATTTCTTCTTCGCGTGACCATTTCCAGTCACGGACTGGAGCAATTACCTTTAGTTCAGGGTTCAAAGCTTTAATCGATACTTCGAAGCGAACCTGGTCATTGCCTTTCCCAGTGCATCCATGCGCTACTGCCATCGCACCTTCCATCTCGGCAATTTCTACTAGTTTCTTAGAAATAAGCGGGCGTGAAAGTGCGGAAATAAGCGGATATTTCCCTTCGTATAATGCATGTGCCTGGAGGGCAAACAGTGCATATTCATTAGCGAATTCTTCTTTTACATCCAATACATAGGATTGGACAGCGCCAATCTTCAAAGCTTTTTCTTTAATAAAATCGAGGTCTTTTCCTTCCCCGACATCAAGGCAGCATGCTACTACCGAGTATCCTTGATCCTTTAGCCATTTAATTGCTACAGATGTATCAAGCCCGCCAGAATATGCGAGCACCACTTTGTTTTCAGTCATTTGCTTTCTCTCCTTTTTTCGGTACGGATATTTATACATTTTTATAAATTTTTATTCACATTTATAAAAGTAACAGGTTTCGCGTTATTTTTCAAGATTAAATTTTGATTTTCTGAAAAAACTTCTGTTTCGCTAATGTAGAAGAGGCACTGCAAGTATAGTAGAATGGAAACATGTTTACCGGAATGGGGGGGCTCTCGAATGGATGATTATTTTCTTTATAACAGCCGACTAGGCATTCCTTTGCCTAAGTTTAAGAATAATTGGGAAGAATTTGATCTTGATACACAGCACGCCATCCTGCTTCACTGGGAAAAAATTCGCGGAAGCATTCCAGACCGGATTGCCGAGCTCGAAGAAACAATCAATCAAAAGCAAGTTCAGCTTTTTAATGAAAATGACTTTGGAGTTTCCTGTAAATTAAACAACGAAATTGCCGAGCTTGCATCCATCATCAACGACTTGTGGCTGTGGTACCGGACACATCAGGATCTTTCATTAGAGAAGATGCATGGATAATAGATACTATTTCTTAAAGATGGCCTCATACTCTGAGGCTATTTATTATGTTTCACGCGAACCTAAGCCTTTTTCCCCACAAAAAAAGATGAAATCAGCAGGATTTCATCTTTTTTCTTGTTTATATATCCTTCTTCAACTCTCTTACTACATGTCCAATCTCTGGGAGGATCAGTTTTTCCATAGCCAGGCGGACTGCTCCTGTTGAACCTGGTGTTGAAAAGACCGCTCGATCATTTACGACTCCTGCTGCAGCCCGTGACAGCAATGCTGCTGAGCCAATATCCTCCTGATAGCTTACGATCCGAAAAATCTCGCCAAACCCCGGGATTTCTTTTTCAAAAAGGCTCTGGACTGTTTCAATCGTAACATCTCGTCTCGCGATACCAGTACCGCCGTTTGTGAGGATGACATCTACCTCTGGATTAGCGGAGCCTTTCAAGACTTCAGACCTAATTGGTTCTGCTTCATCTTTGACAATCACATAATCGACAATTTGGTGGCCGGCTGTTTCGAGGGACTCTATCATCAACTTCCCGCTTTTGTCGGTCTCTGCTGTCCTTGTGTCGCTTACAGTAATAACTTTACAGCGTACCTGGTTAGGTGCAGCCTGTTTATGCTCTTGAATGCTCATTTTCTCACCATGCTCCTTTTTCTTTAAAATATCTCATTTGGTAAAATTTATCAGAAAAATCAGTGACTCGCCTTGTCAACTGATAGTTTGCCCCTGCACCGATTGCCATCGAGAGGATCGGCATGCCCTGAACATGTTTTTTGCGGAACATCAAGATTGCCATTCCCTTAAATATTTGCTTGATTGGCTGTTCAAGCCAAGTACTGTTTGTAAAATCATCACTACCTTGATAAAAATAGAAATCTTCTGCCTGGTCAAGATCATTTTCCAATTCTTCCCAGCCAGCACTTTGCATCCTAGAAGGCATAGTGGATGTATGAAAGACCTTCAGCGCGATCATCATCTCAAAAGGTGTATTCACCTCATAACCGTATGTCATCGCAATTAACTGAACAATTCGCAGGTTGATTACAGCCATCGCTGGCATATCGACTCCGAGCACAAGATTTCCGCCGCTGCCTGATATTCCGCCCTGTACAAAGGAGTACAGTCTGTGGCGGGCAATTTGTTGCCTGGCGATGAATTCAAGCTGTTCAATAGGCAGCTTTTTCAATTCCTCCATTGTCTCTAAGTCCGGATTGTAAACCCGGCCTGCAGAAAGAATCCGTTCCTTGGCATCATTTTGCAGTTGTGAACCCTGGATGAAAGAATGCAGGTGGAAAAGCCAACTATCGAGTAAAGCAAAGAAGCGCTCTTGAATCTCCACTGGCAATGAGGAAAAAGTTCGTTCCAAATATCGGTCATACGCCAGTTGCAAATCATTTGGCTCATAGTCATACAGCTTGTTTTCCCAAGCATACAATTCATCCAGCACCCTTTGTTCCCGTTGAGTCAGGCGCATCGAAAACCCTCCAGCTAATGTGAATTTTCTTCCAGTATAGCATAATTTTTATTCCAAATTAAATGGCAGGAGCATTCAGCTCCTGCCTGAGATCAAGTTATTTTGCCAAATGCATAACATCGCGGGCAATCATGACTTCTTCATCTGTCGGAATGATCATTACTTTTACAGGGGAGTGAGGATAGCTGATGAACGCTTCTTCCCCGCGCACTCTATTCAAAGCAGGGTCCCAGTAGATTCCCATAAACTCTAGCCCTTGCAACACGCGGGCGCGGATTGCTGAGCTATTTTCCCCAATTCCAGCTGTAAAGATGATGGCGTCCACACCGCACATACGTGCTGCATACGAGCCAATGTATTTATGGATTCTGTCAGCAAACACCTTCAGCGCAAGCTCAGCCCGATCATTTCCTTTTTCAGCTTCTTCTTCAATGTCGCGCAAGTCACTAGAGAATCCGGATACACCGAGCATGCCGCTCTCTTTATTTAGGACATTCAATACTTCATCAGCACTTTTATTGGTTTTTTCCATGATGTATGGAATTAGTGCCGGGTCAATATTTCCTGAACGTGTCCCCATTGTTACACCTGCAAGCGGTGTGAATCCCATTGATGTATCAATGGATTTGCCGCCTTCGATGGCAGCGATACTTGCACCATTGCCAAGATGGCAGGAAATCAGGCGGAGATGCTCGACAGGACGTCCAAGCATATCCGCGGCCCGTTGGGAAACATACTTGTGTGATGTTCCATGGAAACCGTATTTGCGGATTCCGTATTTTTTATAGTAATCATACGGAAGGCTGTATAGGTATGAGTTTTCAGGCATAGTCTGATGAAAAGCTGTATCAAAAACAGCTACTGCCGGAACATTTGGCAATACTTGCTGAAAAGCACGGATACCCGTTAAGTTTGCCGGATTATGCAGCGGTGCCAGCTCAGAAAGCTGGTCGATTTTTTGTAAAACTTCTTCTGTGATCATGACTGATTCATTGAATTCTTCCCCGCCGTGAACGACACGATGGCCGATTCCTTCGATTTCATCTAATGACTGGATGATGCCAAGTGTTGTCAGCTTATCAAGCAGGATATTAACTGCAACCTCATGGTTTGGAATATCAACAATTTCTTTGATTTTTTCTCCAGCCACACTGATTGTAAAAATAGAATCCTTCAATCCAATCCTCTCAACGATTCCCTTAGTGATAACTTCCTCGCTCGGCATTTCAAACAGTTGAAACTTAAGTGAAGAACTGCCGGCATTGATTGCAATAATTTTTGCCATTTTGTACCGCTCCTTTTATAGAACAACCTGATTAAAAACCCAGTGAATTAGGACACCTATTATTGTGTGCCACAGGCCATAAATATATCTCTCAATTCCTCATTTAAACACTGTCTTTTTCACATTTCAAGAAAAGCTTGCATAATCACCAAATGAGTTTTTATTCAGATACTTCTAATGATTAGAAAAAAATATTTCCACAGTGTTATTACACTTTTGAATAACAAAAGAACCGGCAAATACCGGTCCTTGCTTTATTTAACAGTACTCTTATTCTCTTGATGCCATATGTCGATTTTATCTAGAATCCGTTTAACTGCCGGTCCATCAGATAACTTCGGCAACTCAGCTAAAAGAGCCTGTTTTGGAGGCTTTACTTCTTCCCCATTTTTCTGCAGGATGAGGATGCTTTTAGCAGCCTGCTTGGTTTTAAACAAAGAGACTGGAAGCTGTAAAATTCCTTGGACTATCAGATGATTCTTAATGAATTCCATCAAGATTGGTGCTTGGTCACTTTCAAACAGTCCATTAGGGATGAGGAAGAACGAATAGCCGCCATCTTTTAAATGCTTAGTGCTCTGCTCAATGAACAGATGATGTGAATACGTATGTCCTTCTGCTGCTTTGACTTCATAATCCGCTGACCTGAGATCATTCGGATAATAACCTACGGGAAGATCGCAGACAACCACATCCGCCGGATCGACAAACAAAGGTTCAAGACTGTCCTGATTAAAAAATTCAACTGAATGCTTTTGGAGATTGGCATGGACGAACGCAAGGCGAATAAGGAGATCATCAATCTCCACACCGACCGATTCGATCATTTTATTCGTCTGCTGATTTAACACTGTTGCTAGAAGATTCCCCGTGCCAACAGCCGGATCAAGCAGCCTAAATGATTGCTGATCCACAAATTTGCTGACAAGGTATCCGATGAAAATGCCAACAGAATCAGGCGTCATCTGGTGATTCGGCTGGATATGCTCTTTCATTCCCTTCAGGATCGCCAGTTGGAAGCCTTTGCGGATTTCCTCTTTGCTAAAAGCATCAAGATGGATATCTTTGTATGCTTTTTCCAGTCTTTTCTTTGTGACTTCATCTAATTCGTCCTGAAGCACCGTTTCCTGGAAAATATTTTCTCCTGTCTCAGCCAGCGCCTCCAAATAGGTACAGGAAAGTTCTTCTTTTAACATGTCCGCAGTATTATTAAATGCGGTAAATAATTGCTCGACCGGAGTCATACTCACTTTACTTCCTCCCGATATGAATAGATATTTATCTATTTTAGCGATGTTTCGAGTGATGTACAAGCTGGACAATTCTCGAAGTGAATTTTATACTTTCTTTAAATAGAGAAACAAGCCGCAGAGATGCTTATCTGCGGCTTGTTTCTTGAACGCTGTTTGTGTTAGTTTGCTTGCTTTGCAGCTTCAACTGCTGCTTCGTAGTTCGGGTGGTTTGTTGCCTCGCTTACGTATTCTGTATAAGTTACTTTGTCGTTTGAGTCAACTACAAATACAGCGCGAGTCAGTAAACGAAGTTCCTTGATCGCTACCCCGTAAGCTTGTCCGAATGAAAGTTCACGGTGGTCAGATAGCGTCTGAACGTTCTCAATTCCAGCCGCTCCGCACCAGCGTTTTTGTGCGAATGGCAGGTCAACGCTTACTGTAAGGATTTTCACATTTCCAAGATTTGCAGCTTCTTCGTTGAAACGGCGTGTCTGTGCATCACAAACACCTGTGTCAAGTGATGGAACGACACTGATCAGTCGAACTTGTCCTTTGGAATCGTTAAGCGTCACTTCAGATAGATCATTTGCCAGCACGGTAAAATCTGGTGCCTGGTCTCCCACCTTTACTTCGTTTCCTAATAATGTTACTGGATTCCCTTTAAATGTAACAGATGCCATCTCTCTTCATCCTCCTTGTCCATTTTATGTACAGTGTTACTATATCTTTTACAGAATTGTTTTGCAATTATTTTAAAATGAGCCAAGAGGATCCCAGCAAATTCGCGCCAAAAGCAAGCTGCCTTTTCACGGTGAAAAGGCAGCACTGGCTTAAAATTCAAGATCCGTTTTTGGTCCGTTGTATTCATTCTGGTTATGAGTTTGTTTTTCCTGACTGCCTTGGTCTTTCATCGACATCATTTGCTGGATTTTTTCTACTGCTTGTGGTGCCAGATCAAGGATTTTTTCGTATAGATGTGTGCTTTCATCAAGATGAAGCATCTTGACACCTCTTGAATTCACAATTAGGAAAGCGATTGGGGTGATAGATACTCCACCGCCGCTACCACCGCCGAATGGATGCTGCGGTTCTGTTGATTGTCCTCCAGTGCCGCCGGATCCTCCCTTTTGACTTTCTAAAACGAACTCACTACCTCCAGCCGCGAATCCAAAACCCACCTTTGAAACGGTCAGGATTACACTTCCATCCGGTGTTTCTACAGGGTCCCCAATGATTGTGTTGACATCAATCATTTCTTTTAAACTTTCCATGGCCGTGGTCATCAGTCCTTGAATTGGATGGTCGGACATTCCTGTTTCCTCCTTATTTTTTGACAGAATTCGAATTCTCGCTAGAAATGGCGGATCTAGGCTTTAATTTAAAATGTGGCCAGCCACCTTTCCAATATTTAACCAGCTTTATTCCTGCCAAAATAGCATGCCCGACTCTGATTTGAAGTATACATGTAAAACTAGTACTTGAAATAGGTTGCTGAAAGCTTGGCGTGATCGTCACGATCGGCCTTTCCGTCAGTTTCATATATTGGCTCAGCATTCCGATCATACCTCCCTTGGCTGCCCACAAAGCTCCTGTGATCACAGCCGTAGCTGCTGCATCACCTACGCCGACCATTGTATGCCAGGTAATATTGCAAATCGTTACTTTCTTTAGAAATTCTCTGATGATTTTATGGAGGCCAACAATATGTGTAAGGATTTCCCGAAAATCATGGATGCTATTCAAGATATCCTTGTTGTCTATTTGAGTCGTTTCTTCTTTTTTAAGAGTTTCCTGAGGACCTGTTTTCGTTTTTTTCTTGGCAACGATGGCCGGGGAATTGTCATCCACTTTTATAACCGGAACATCCATTTTGTATTTTAGCAATCCTCCCCAGGCTTTTACTGTCACTAGTAAGTGATCATCATCATTGTCATGAAAATAATCGAAATTTATCTTCACTCTAGTAATAAGGATTATAAAGGCCAGCACTGTGAACACAAGGATTGCAAGCAGCACCCATTTCATCTCATCCACAACCTTTCAGCCTACTATTATCAACCAAAGGCAAAAAAATAAACCTGCAGCAGCAGGTTTATTTAGCGTGGTTCATGTATGACAGTAGTATCAGCGAATAAATCATGCAAGCCCTGTTTCTTTTTTGTAAAAGCCACGACAACATAAAGAATTAAAATAGTTGCTGAAAGAAAACGGCCGATCCACTCGCGGAAAAGAACTGTACCCCATGTCAGATTTTTGCCGTCCAGTTTTACCACTTTTAATCCAAACACCATTTTCCCTAACGTCTGACCAAGATATTTTGTCATCAGAACAAAATACAAATAGAATACAACAGCCGTCATGATTGTCTTCGGTGAAAAAAACCCTTCCTCCAGCAATGGAATATCCATTGCCCGGAAAACAGGATTGATGATCAACCTGTTGATACTGCCAATGACGATCATATCTAGCAAGTAAGCCCAAAAGCGCATCCAAAACCCGGCATATCTTCCTGTGAAATGATATTCTCTGCCAATTTCATCAGAGTTTCTCGTTTCCTCTTTCTCTATTTCATTGGAATTCATTGTATCTCTCCCCCTTATTCAGCGTATAAGTACATTAAGCGTGGAGAATTAGGCTGAGACAACAGTTTCATCAGGCCTGCCATTTCGGCGTCTTTTCCGATGATTCTCTGGGCTCCCATGTTGAAAAACGAACCAATGCTCATGCTGTTTTCCTTATACTTTACTACGGTCGCATCTCCAAGCTTTTCCTCTTTCTTGACGTTGTCAATGACATCTTCTAAATAGCCGAAATCATCGATCAAGTGGAGTTGCTTTGCCTGGCGGCCATCATAGATGCGGCCATCAGCTATTTTTTTAACTTGCTCAACAGAAATGCCTCGTCCTTCAGCGATCACTTTCACAAACCCTTCATAAGAGTTATTAATCATCGATTGCAGTATTTCTCTTTCTTCATCTGTCATCGGCCTTGTTGGACTCATGATATCCTTGTATGGTCCACTCTTGATTGTCGTGAATTCAACACCGTATTTTTCTGCAAGCCCTGCATAATTCACCCCTTGCATGATGACGCCAAGAGAGCCTGTAAGTGTTTCCGGGCTGGCATAGATTTTATCGGCTGGCGCAGACACATAATAACCGCCTGACGCTGCCATTGACCCCATTGAAACATATACTGGCTTTTTCGTTTCTATCTGGATTTCCTTGATCTTGTCGTGGATTTGAGCACTTTCCACGACACCTCCACCAGGAGAGTTTACCTGGAGAATAACTGCCTTAACGTCATCCGCTTTTTTCACAAACTCAAGCTGTTTCATGAATACCTGATGATTATAAAGCGGGCTTTCAAAGAACGATTGGGCATCCCCTGTATCTTGGATGACTCCATTAATAGACAAAATTGCAATTTTGCTCATCATGTCCCCTTCTGCAATGACTTCCTCAGCAAATGGTTCATTCGAGGCGGTAAACATATCCTGCAGCGTATTTTCCGCATCGCTGAAGGCAAATGCTGAAAGAAGATTGATCACAGTCGAAGCAATAAATAAACCAGCAGCGATTCCTAATGCTGCCCACCTTTTTCCATTCATTTTGAATCCTCCTTAAATTTTCCTGACTTTCAAAACCTTATGATAAAATGATAAACTAATGTCAGATAATCTTTATTGTAGCAAAAGTTTTTTTACACGGGGGAAAATATCGAATAAA
Organism: Mesobacillus subterraneus; assembly: GCF_000934845.1. Lineage (GTDB taxonomy): Bacteria > Bacillota > Bacilli > Bacillales > Cytobacillaceae > Mesobacillus > Mesobacillus stamsii. Next base: position 36,674 of record NZ_JXIQ01000014.1, on the reverse strand, counting down.
AATACGTAATGTTTGGAGGAAACAACTATGCCAGATCGCCGCAATATTTATTTTCACCATTCACCAGACACAGCCATGCTTGAAAAAGTAAAGCCGTTAATTGAACTAGCTCCAAAGTTTGATTTCCATATCGTTACGGACCACAAGAAAGCAAACATTATTGTCAGCATCGGGGACGATAGTACCTTTTTGCAAGCAGTAAGAAAAACCGGCTTCCGAGATGACTGCCTTTACGCAGGCATATCAGTCACTGGCACCCTCAATATGTACTGTGATTTCCATCTTGATGATCCCGATACAATCATCCAGGCGATTACCAATTCAGAAATTGAAGTTAGACGCTATCCAACGATCAAGGTAATCATTGACGAGGAAACATCGTTTGAATGCTTGAACGAGTTCAGCGTCCGCTCGGCGATTATTAAAGCTTTCGTGATGGATGTATTCATCGATGACAATCACTTTGAAACCTTTCGAGGGGATGGAATGATCGTCGCAACACCGACAGGGAGCACCGCCTATAACAAATCCGTGAACGGAGCAGTTGTGGACCCGTTGCTGCCGTGCATGCAAGTTAGTGAGCTTGCCTCTGTAAACAATAATCATTACCGGACACTCGGCTCCTCCTTCATCCTCAGTGGTAACCGGAAGCTTACCTTCAAGGTTGCCCAGGATGGCAACGATTATCCAATCATGGGGATGGATAACGAAGCGCTCAGCATTCAGCACGTGGAAAAATTCGACGTGAAACTGAGCAATAAATTCATCAAGACGATCAAGCTCAAGGATAATTCCTTCTGGCAAAAAGTAAAGCGCACATTTTTATAAGCAAAGTGAAAGAGCTGCGATTTCCGCAGCTCTTTAAACATGCATTCCTTTTTCTTTTTTTAACTTAAGGGATAAAGTGGCGACCAGTTTTGTCCGAGATAAAGTATACAAAACCAATGCTGACCAGATAAAGGTAAAGGCAAGCAGATGGACTGCTGAAAATGCCTCATGGTAAACGACCACTCCTAAAAGAAGCATTAATGTTGGCGTGATATATTGCAGGATCCCCAATGTAGCGAGTGGAATTCTTTGTGCGCCCTTCGCAAAAAACAGCAATGGAATAGCCGTTGCCACACCTGCCCCCGCAAGCAGTAGCGTTGTTGGCCACGAATCTGCGAATAGCGAATTCGTCCCCTCGGCAACTAGATAGCCAATGTAAATGGCGGAAAGCGGCATAACAACCAATGTTTCCAACGCGAGGCCCACTTCAGAATCTACCTTGATCAATTTCTTAGCCAAACCATATAAACCAAATGATATGGCCAAAGATAAAGCGATCCACGGGAATTGTCCGTAAGAAATGGTCATGATCAGTACGCCGATAGTTGCCAGAAAAAAGGATAAATACTGCGCCAGAGTCAGTCGTTCCTTGAGGAACACCATTCCTAACAATACACTGACAAGCGGATTGATGTAATAACCGAGACTCGCCTCAATCATTTGATCACTATTGACTGCCCAAATATAGATGAACCAGTTTATGCTGATCAGGATTGATGCGGTGGTTAATACTGCCAGCTGTTTTTTATTGTGTAAAAGGCCGCGGAGCGTTCCAATAAATATATGGCCTTTTTTATTCAGCAGCAAAATGAAGACAACAACAAAGAATGACCAAAACACTCGGTTTGCCAGGATTTCATCCGCATTTACCTGTTGCAGCAACTTCCAGTACACTGGTAGAAATCCCCAGATAATATAGGAAAAGGCTGCATACCAAACACCGGCCTGTTGCTCGGTTTTGTTATGCATCCGAACCCCCCCTAATCTTTCCAGACTCGAAATAATATTTCAATTATATAGGGAATACTGTAGGCTTACAATCTATTTTTGAATCTTTTATGAAGCTATTTAGAATTTATTTTGCACTTTCTAATTCTTTATTGCGCAGTTCCATGCGGCGGATTTTACCAGATGTGGTTTTTGGAAGTTCTTCAATGAACTCGATTTTTCTTGGATACTTATATGGTGCGGTCAATTCCTTGACGTGCTCCTGAAGATTAGCAACTAAGTTTTCCTGTTCCGGATTGATACCGTCACGCAGAACGACAAAAGCCTTAACGATATGGCCGCGGATTTCGTCCGGTGATGCGACAACGGCACACTCCTTTACAAACGGATGCTTAACAAGTGCATCCTCGACTTCAAAAGGTCCAATCGTATAGCCCGAACTGATGATAATATCATCACCGCGACCCTCAAACCAGAAATATCCTTCTTCATCCTTGCTCGCTTTATCACCTGTTACGTAATAATCACCGCGGAATTGCATGGCTGTGCGCTCTGGGTCCTTGTAATAATTTTTAAATAAAGCAGGCGTTTCCACATGGACGGCGATATCGCCAACTTCACCCGGTGCACACGGTTTGCCATGGTCATCGATAATGTCAACCCGATTTCCAGGTGTCGGCTTTCCCATAGACCCTGGCTTTAATTTCATGCCCTTTGTTACGCCAACAAGCAGAGTGTTTTCCGTCTGGCCATACCCATCGCGTACATCGATATGAAAATACCTCCTGAAAATGTCGATGACTTCTCGGTTCAGCGGTTCTCCGGCAGACACGGCGCTGTGAAGATCCGGCAAACTGTAATCACTAATGTTTTCAACTTTCGCCATCAGCCTATATTCAGTTGGCGTACAGCAAAGCACATTCACTTGATATTTTTGCAAGAGCGATAAATATTTCTGCGGCTCGAATTTCCCTTGATATACGAGGCCTGTAGCTCCCATTCCCATGACAGACAGGAACGGACTCCAAATCCATTTTTGCCACCCAGGACTGGCAGTTGCCCAGACAGTGTCTCCATCTTCAATGCTTAACCAGTTTGTAGCTGCTGTCCGTAAATGTGCGTATGCCCATCCATGAGAATGGACTACTCCTTTCGGATTGCCGGTCGTTCCCGAAGTATAACTTAAGAATGCCATGTCCTCCCGATCGGTTTCGGCAAGCGGCAGTTCTTCAGAAGCAGCTTTCATTTCATGATCAAGATGAATCCAATCTTCCTTTTCTGCTCCAATAATAAATTTAGGAAGCTTTTCCATGTTTTCGATTCCATCAAACTCAGCTGTAAAAGGAGCAAAGCAAACAATCGCCTTTACATCGCCATGGTTTAATCGGTATTGAAAATCCTTTTTTCTCAGCATTTCTGAACTTGGGATAACAACCATTCCCATTTTTAGTGCAGCAATATAAACCTGATAGGCTTCCATTAGTCTTGGCACGACAACAAGAATTACGTCCCCTTTGACCAAACCATTCTTAGCGAAAACATTCCCGATTTTATTCGCGTTTTTGAGCAGTTCATTGTATGTAATTTCTTTTGTGCTTCCAGCTTCATTTTCCCAAAGGATTGCTTTCCTTGCTGGATCGTTAGCGAATTTCTCTATTTCTGATACAAGATTATACTTCTGCGGTGCTATTAATTGTTCCCTGTTCATGCTCTTTCCCCCTGTCATCCATTTTTTTGCTGTTTCGGTTTCCGCTCTCCTGACTCATTATACTAAATTAACAAAAAATTATAAATTATAATACAAATATTCTTTACGACAAAAAGAGCAGGGCATTCACCCCGCTCTTTGTAGCCATGAATTATTCTATTTTTGATTAGTGAGAGAATCCGCCACCAAGTTGTTGCTCAGCCATTTGAACTAAGCGCTTAGTGATTTCTCCTCCTACAGAACCGTTAGCACGAGAAGTAGTTTCTGCACCAAGGTTTACACCAAATTCAGTTGCAATTTCGTACTTCATTTGATCAAGAGCTTGTTGTACACCAGGAACTAGAAGTTGGTTTGAGTTGTTGCTGTTAGCCATGTGTTTCACCTCCTTGTGAGTTTAGAGTGTGTAGAAACACATGGGATAATGCAAAACTCCCGTTGGTAATTGTTCACAATTCCTTAACAAAAACAAAAAGCGCAAGCGCCTCGAACAGACCCGACAAGCGCTGCCCTACTTTTTAGAAGAGAGCGTCTCCTGGGTCCTCTTCTCTTTCAGAAGCCGGCTTGATGATGATTCGTTCGGTTCCTTCAACAGCTTTCTGAATCAGTTCCTCAAAGTCGAAGTAGCTCTCAAAGTTTTGCACTTTTTCCAGCTTCGGCTTCGTCTTCGGCGATGAAGGAACAAAGACGGTACAGCAATCTTCGTATGGGCGGATGGATATATCGTGGGTTTTGATTTTATGGGCAATATCCATGATCTCCAGCTTGTCCATTGTAATTAACGGCCGAATGATTGGCGTCGTTGTCACTTCGTTGATAGCAAACATACTTTCAAGCGTCTGGGAGGCAACCTGTCCGAGACTTTCGCCTGTTATGATGGCAAGTGCTCCTTCCTTTTCCCTCAGGGCGTCTGTTATGCGCAGCATCATTCGCCTAGTTGTGGTCATCGTATAGTTATCGGGTATCTGCTTGTGTATCGCCTGTTGAATTTCCGTAAAAGGGACGATATGAAGTGCGAACTGCCCGGTTACTTCCGCAAGCTGCTCTGAAAGGTCGAGTACCTTTTGCTTAGCGCGTTCACTTGTGAATGGCGGACTAAAAAAATGGACCCCTTCCACTTCAAGGCCACGTTTCATGGTCAGATAGCCAGCAACCGGGCTGTCAATCCCTCCGGAAAGCATTAGCATCCCTTTGCCTCCAGACGCAGCAGGGAGCCCTCCTGCACCCTTGATTGTTTCCGCTGAGATATAAGCAGCTTCTTTCCTTATTTCAATCTGAAGGGTGACATCAGGATTCCTGACATCAACTTTTAGACCGTCGATATTCTTTAGGATATGGCTGCCGAATTCTGAATTAATTTCATTCGTATCCAATTCAAATGTCTTATCCGATCGTTTTGCGGATATTTTGAAGGTCTGTTCTGGCTGGTGGATTTTCTTAAAAAGCTCCAGAGCAGCATCCTTCATTTTTTCCAGGTCCTTGTCGACTTTCACTGCCGGACTGAAGGACTGAATCCCAAATATGTCCTTGAGCTTTCTGTTAATCTCTTCGCTATCCTCCCCATTAAGCAGGATGAACATCCTGTCTCGTTCTGCCTTGATCGCTGCATTTGGGTGGTCGCGCAATGCTCTTTTGACACTTTTTCTTAACCGGTCAATGAATTTATTTCTGTTTCTTCCTTTGGTTGATATTTCTCCATACCGGACCAAAATACGGTCATACATCATTTTTTGATAACCTCACTTAATTGTTTTACTGTCTCGGCAATTGCCTTGACCACAATTTCTGCTTCTTCTTCCGTATTGCTGTAGGTAAGGCTGACTCTAATCGCACTTTCTGCGTCAGCAACAGGAACGCCCATTTCGAGCAGGGTCCTGCTAGCAGCCTTTTTCCTAGAGGAACAGGCGCTTGTTGTCGAAACAAATATATTCTTCGCTTCGAGGGCGTGAACGAATGTTTCTGCCTTCCATCCGCGGATCGAGAAATTCAAAATATGCGGGGCGCTATTTTTCTCGGGAGTATGAATGGTAAGTTCCTTGATTTGACTGATGCCGTTTCTTAACTTCCCCATTGCTGACTTCATCTGATTCAGCTTTTCTTCCCTTAATTCCATCGTCATCCTGAGTGCTTTTGCCATTGCTACCATACCGGCAACATTTTCGGTGCCACTACGCAGTTTCCCCTCCTGATTGCCTCCGGATAAAAGCGGGGAAAGCAGGACTCCTTCTTTGACAAATAAGGCACCTGTTCCTTTCAAACCATGAAATTTATGTCCTGAAATCGTCGCTAAATGGACCCCTGAATTGGATAAGTTCAATGGCACCTTCCCAATTCCTTGGACGAAATCAACATGAAAAAATGCCTTCGGAAAGCTTTTCAATACCATCCCGATTTCCTCGATCGGCTGAATTGTGCCGACTTCATTGTTTACATGCATGACGGACACGAGAATTGTATCATCGCGAAGTTCATTCTGGATGGATTCCGCACTAATAATACCATGGGAATTTGGTTTTACATAGGTTATATCATAGCCGAGCGATTCGAGCTGTACGATAGCGTTATGGACAGATGCATGCTCCATGCTCGTCGTAATGATATGCCTGCCCCGCTGACGATGGGCAGCCGCTATTCCCTTGATCGCAAGATTATTGCTTTCTGTTCCTCCTGAGGTGAATAGGATTTCGGTTTCTTTCACCTTCAGCAGTCTGGCGATTTGAGATCTCGCCTGCTGGAGCAGCTTTTCTGCCTGCCCGCCAATTTTATGAAGAGAGGATGGGTTTCCATAAAATTCTTCTGAGACTTTTATAAAAGAATCCAATACTTGTCTATAAGGTTTGGTCGTAGCGCTGTTGTCAAAATAGATCATCATTTCCCCTCCCTTTTAAAGCTTGCTAACTAAAAATCATATCATACTGCCAGATCAACAGGTGTAAGAAAGAAAAAAACAAGTCTCCAACCGGAGACCCTGTTCTAAAATTATTTTTCGGAGAGCATAATCTCAATTTTCTTCATTGCACCTGGGTCCACTTCTTCAATCGAGGTCGCTGCCTGTTCAAGCGCTTCGCGGTAATCATAATTTCGAAAACGCTCTTCTGCTTCACGTAACCCTCTCTCAACAGAAGGGTAGCGGCTGCGGTATCTGTTGCCATACTGGATGACCCGCTCAGCCAGCACCACTGTCTCGACAATTTCCTGAGTCGAGTTGTCAAGCTTTTCGACTGTCAGAACAGCAATTTCAAGATATTGCTGAACGGCAGGAATATCCAACGGTTTTTTCTCTAGCTGTTCATGCACCTGCTTAATGCTTTCATGTGCATCTTCAAGCAGGTATTGGTATTCCTGTGAAAGTCCAGGCATATTGCTTTTGGAGACAATTCGGATCAATTCGGAAATCTTTTTCGTAAGTCCGCTTACTTTCTCACGTGCTGCAAGCTCATCTTCCCTTAAGGCGTTAAGCTTTTCCAGCAATCTTTTTTGCTCTTCGACAAGCTGATCAAGCTGTTCTTTCGCTTCCTGAAGCTCCGATTTAATCACGCTTTGTGCCGTGTCATTTCCGGTGATCCTATGGTCAATCAGTTCAAAGCGCTTCAGCAGTCCCTGGATCTGCTGGTCAACCTGAGTTTGAGCAGACAGCTCTCGTTCAGTCAGATGATAACTCTCCTGGATATGCTTTGTTTCTTCCTGTAATGTCTTATTTTCTGTAATTGCTTTCACAAGGACTTCCTTTGCAATTTGTTCCGTACTGGCAATATATTGTTTCGCCAAAACTTCTTCTTCGAGCATGTCGATCAATTTTTCGAGCTGTTCCTTCAAAGCATGGATGCCACGTTCGGCATTCTCAACCTCACCCATTTCAAGCATTCCAAGATAACTCGCCAATTCATTGCTAAATTCCTCGATTTCCCGATCGGCATTTAAATGCTCCAGGATATAACCATTTTCCTTCATTTGCTTGACACCGTCTTTCAGTTCGTCAAGTTTAGCAGGGATGACCGATTGGCATTCATGCAGAAGGACCGGAATCAATTCCATCTTCGCGGAAACCTGATCAAGCATGGACTGAATGGAAAGTACAGTTTCCCTTGCTTCAAGATAATTTCCGTTTTCGGTCTTATCGTCAAATTCGATAAATTTCGACTGGATCTCTGCCAGCATCGCCTCGAGGCTGGTCTCGGCATTTCCGAAGCTATGGCGGTGCGCGAGAAGATTTCTTTTATTTTCGCGATAATACTCTTTCAGTCCATCGATTTCCTCGCGGTTCTTTTCTTCACTTCCGACAAGATCGTTTAATTCCCCTAGAATTTTTTTGATTTTATCTTCAGTTTCCGTTAGTCTCCTGTCAATGACTGCCAAAGATTCCTTCGCCTTGTTGAATCTGTACTTATCAATATACTCTTCTGCGTCAAACAGATAATCCTCGATAGACGGGAGCTTGGAGGTGACAAGCTCATCCCACTCCCGGCGCCAGCGCTCAAATAGCTCCTCTGTTTGTCCGGTCATGTTCAACTGCTTTACTTTTGACATTTCATCCAGTACAGGACGGTTCATGATATCGATTTTCCATGATTCATAGCGATCGACCTCGCTGTAAAATTTCCGTTTCATAAAATAGCCGATTAAAAAAAGAATGATTAGTATCGCGATCCCGCCAATTATGTACTTCATTATTATCCCCCTGGCTTCATATTCCAAGTCTGAAAACCTTCTATGTAAAGACGATTGTTATTTGCGTGTATAATGTAATTATATTACCATGTAACCGACATTTTTTGACTATTAAATTGATATTTTTTGTTGAAAATGTCCGAATTAGGGGGTTTTATTGAAAAACTCACCATTATCGGAGGTGTATTCTTATGAAAGATGGACATGTTCACACTGCATTTTGCCCCCATGGGACAAATGATACGATTGATGATTATATTCTACGGGCTCTCCAGCTTGGTTACAGCGAAATCACATTTGCCGAGCACGCTCCATTGCCGGAAGGATTCAGCGATCCGACGCCATTAAAAGACAGTGCGATGAAATTGGATGATTTAGCTGCCTATTTTACAACAATTGCCGAGGCAAAAAAGAAGTATGAAGGAAAAATAACCATCAACACTGGATTTGAGATTGATTTTATTGAAGGGTTTGAGGATCGCACAACTACTTTTTTAAACAAATTCGGATCGTTTATCGATGATGCCGTTCTATCGGTCCATTTTTTGAAAAATAAAGCCGGTTCCTATGATTGCCTCGATTATAGTCCGGATCACTTCGGGGAAATGATAAACTCTTATGGCTCCGTAGAACAAGTCCATCGCCATTACTATCAAACTGTCATGAAATCCATCCTTGCTGATTTGGGCCCTTATAAGCCAAAAAGAATTGGCCATATGACCTTGGCCAATAAATTCCGGCTTAAATACCCACTGAGTAAAGAATGTTCAATTGAGATTTTGGGAATTTTGGATAAAGTAGCGGATCTTGGGTATGAACTGGATTATAACGGTGCCGGTACAGCGAAGCCATTGTGCCGTGACCCCTATCCTCCAAAATGGGTCATCAGCGAGGCCAATAAGCGCAATATCAGGCTTGTCTATGGCTCTGATGCGCATCAGGCAAAGGAGCTTGGACAGGGACTGGAATTCATGGATAAGGGATGTTTTCGGTGATTAACAAAAAAAGGAAACCGTCGTTGTTCCCGGTTTCCTAAATGGTCATCAATATTTTTCGGTGTGATGGCTGTTCTGTACAGAGTATTCCTTTGATCCAGTTTGAAAGTTCATGACTGTATTTGTCCGCAAAGTACGTTTCGTGCGGTAGTACATGTAGCACTTCTGTGACATATTGGGTGTTCAAAAATGGCATTTGCAGCAAGCCTTTCAACTGCAAAATCGTATACTGGATGGAATGTTTTTTGAATTCTCCATTTTCCATCCCTGCTTCTAAAACCTTCTTGAACATATAACGTTCTTTTACATGATAGGTCGACATAATTTCCCTGACAATTTGAGAGTCAATTGTCATTTCTCGCAAAATAAATCTTGTCAATTGAATGTTTTCGCATTGGTATCTTACTACATTTCCAAGCATTTGATTTAGACAATATTCCGAGCCGTATTCAAGCGATGAAAACCCTTTTTCCAGCTCATCGAGATAGCCTTCAAAAAAAACAGTAAAACAATTTTCGAGGAGTCCATTCTTGTTCTGGAAGTAATATGAGATATTCGCTGCATTTACGTTTGCCCTGGCTGCAATATCTCTCACCGATGTTCCCTTGAACCCCTTTGTATTGAATAAGTAGATAGCCGCATCCATTATCGCAGCTTTTGAATTTTTTCTCATAGCTCCGCCCCTCGCTTTCTATATTAGCTTACTGTTTACCTTTCTCGATATCATCTAAAATCCCTTTATAAAAAGCTCGACAAAGTCTCCATAGTTTCGCCGATTTTTGAGTAAACTAGCATGAATTAGGGAGAATCACGAAGTTTGACGTCGAAAAATAGCACGGTAGCCACCGAAAACATGACTTGAAAATTAAGCAACGAATAGACTCATCGAAGATGCACAATGCCTTCATGAAAAAAACCCTCCGAAGATTTCTAAAGGAGGGGAAAACATGTATCTGTCCATTAGATTTTTTTGCTAAAATCAAATTGGTATTCATTCTGGATGACTACTTTGTTCTTACCGGATCCCTTTGCTTGGTAAAGTGCCTGGTCTGCCCTTTTGAATACGGTCTTAGACGTATCATTCTGCCCCCTGATCCACGTGGATACACCACATGAAATCGTGACATTTGGATCCGTATGTTTTTTGACTTTTTCGGCGAGTCTGTTAGCAATCATGACTCCTGTTTCCAATGGAGCCCCAGGCAGGTAAATTGCCAGCTCCTCCCCGCCCCATCTGGCCCCAATATCTGTACTGCGGATATTTTTGGCGATCTGTTGGGCAAGCTGAATGAGCACCTCGTCTCCCACTTGGTGGCCGTACTGGTCATTCACACGCTTAAAATTATCAATATCAATTAAGATGAATGTCCCCTGCGCATCCTCAAGCAGCGACAGATTCATTTTATCATCCAAATAACCTCGTGTATAAAGCTTTGTCAAATGATCCGTCACAACCATTCTCTCCAATTCTTCTCGAAGCATCGAGTTAGTGAAAGCTAAAGTCGAATGATGGATCAGTGACTGGAGCAACTTAAATGTATCAAAAGCAAAATGATATGGCTTTTCATGCATGACAAGTGCAAATCCCATTAAATCACCGCTCTGTATCATTGGAACACACATTACTGAGCAAAAATGGGAAGAAGCACCCTCAATATCAGATGAGAAATCCCCAATGAACAAGGGATCCAGCTCCTCTTTTACTCGTTTGGCAACATTCACAATATAATTGGCTGCCTCTTTGGAAAAGAAAAAACTGGTGCTTCCTTGAAGAACGGAATACTCTTGATGGTCCTTATTAAGCATGATTATTCCGACTTCTCTGGCATCGAAAGACTTGATGATCCTGTTGCAGATAAACTTCATCGTATCAGTCAGGCGCAGGCTTGTATTCAATTGATGTGAAGTTTCATTAATTAGCTGCAAATCGGCGACCAGCTTCCGCGATTGCTCGTATAGCTTCGCGTTTTCTAAGGCGCTGCCGGCGGTATTGGCAAGCAGCTTAATGAATTCTACTTCATTTTGCGGGAACATAAGTGAGTTTGGTGCAATAACCTGCAGTACTCCATATACACCTTGTTTTCCTATTAAAGGCGCGTACATGATGGAGTTTTTATCAATGACTAAGTCCTCGAACTGGATTTCACCGCTAACATAAGATTGCATCGCAGTCTCGTTATCACTGTTATACTCAAGATCTTTAACCGGCAATCCCTCGTAGCCCTTGTGATCATGCGAAAGCAGCAGAAAATAAGTGAACGCGGGGTATACCTCTCTTAGTGTTGAAATGATTTCACCGAGGACAACATCCATATCCATCGTCGAGTGGAATTTTTTTGTTACCCTGAACAATTGCTTATATCGCTTTTCTTCTTCCATCGTCTCTGCAAGGGTATAGATTTTTTTTACAAACAAACCGCATTCATCCACAATTCTTTCCAGTAGCCTGTCTGACAGACGGCCAACTAAAGCACTATTCATTTGAATCGCACATAAACCCTTTACATTTTCCTTTGCATCTAAAACAAACACTACATCATATTGTGGAAGCAATGCAGGATTTTTTAAAAAGGATTGTGGTGTTTCCGAAAGTTTGCCTATGCAACATTCCGGGGAACAACCGCTAATTTTCACATTGGGATCACTGCGGGTTGTCGCCTCAAGAGCCATGCCTTGCTTCCATTCTTCACTTTTATAAAAATCGACCTCCGTTGCCTGCAACAATTCCTTTAACAACGTCACCATTCGGGCAAGGCTTTCAGCTAAAGATAATTTGCCCATGCTGATTACATCAAAGAATCTGCTTTTCAGTTCCACTATTATTTCCCGTTCGATCAATTCTTCCATATGTATCACCTGTTTGAAAATCACTTGAAAGCGATTTATAAGTAGCTGTTTAACAGGCAGCAGCCTGAGTAGAGGAACTTCATCACCTGGCTATGTAATATCCAAATATTAGAAAAAATTAAAAATACAATTACTTATTATTATATCATAGCCTAGTAAAATAGTATGATAAATAAGCTAAATTTTTTCAGGAATTTCCGCTCAAAAAAAACGATAACTTGAAATATCCCTTGACTTTAAGCGTTCAGAAATTATATAATGATCTTTGTGTAAAATATCGCAGCCTATGTTGTCTGCATTGTGGCTGTATTTTGTTCCTCAAACATGGTTTGATGGTGTATCTCGTAACCCGCTGCTGCTAGGGCGAAGGTACATGAAAACAAAATACACATAATGTCCAGTCACAATCTGTTTTTATTTTACAAAATAAAAACTAAGGAGGAGTCATTCATGGCTCGTTATACCGGCCCAAGCTGGAAACTATCCCGCCGTCTTGGAATTTCCCTAAGCGGTACAGGTAAAGAATTAGAAAAACGCCCTTACGCACCAGGTCCTCATGGTCCTAACCAGCGTAAAAAATTATCCGAATACGGATTACAATTGCAAGAGAAGCAAAAGCTTCGCCACATGTACGGAGTTACGGAGCGTCAGTTCCGTAACTTGTTCGACAAAGCCGGCAAATTGCCTGGTAAGCACGGTGAAAACTTCATGATTCTTCTTGAAGCTCGCCTTGACAACGTTGTATACCGTCTTGGTCTTGCTCGCACTCGTCGTGCAGCTCGCCAACTGGTAAACCACGGTCACATCATGGTGGATGGCGCACGCGTAGACATCCCATCTTACCGCGTAGCTCCAGGACAAACGATCACACTTCGTGAAAAGTCTCGCAACCTTGATGTAGTAAAAGAAGCAATCGAAGTAAACAATTTCGTACCTGACTTCTTGACTTTTGATGCAGACAAGTTAGAAGGAACGTTCACTCGCATGCCAGAGCGCTCAGAACTTCCAGCTGAAATCAACGAAGCTCTAATCGTTGAATTCTACTCTCGTTAATAGAGTGAAAACAAAAACCCCGGCCGTTTTGGCTGGGGTTTTTGTTTTGGCTAAAAAAGTTATAGCCCAATAAGAAACAATGCTCGTTGCTCTTTTTAAGTTAAATGGTACATTTCGCGGAATTATTGAGGATTTTCGCGGAATTAGATTCTAATTTCGCGGAATGATGGCGTAGTTTCGCGGAATAGTTTAGCTGGTGGGTTAAACAAACAGCCTTCCCGGACCGGAAAGGCTGTTTTTCCATTAGTATTTAATCATAAAGTACTTCTTTTTGCCGCGGCGAACGATCGTGAACTGACCATCGATCTTATCTGCATCGCTAAGGACATATGCGGGATCGGTTACGCGTTCTCCATTAAGAGATACTGCTCCGTTTGTTACATCCTCTCGTGCCTGGCGCTTAGATGGCGAGATGTTAGCAGCCACCAGCAAGTCGACCAAACTTTGTTCTTCTTCCCAGGTTACTGTGAAGGAAGGAACGTCTTTGAAGCCTTGCCTGATTTCATCTGCGCTGAGGGTTTTAATGTCGCCACTGAAAAGTGCTGCTGTAATTCTGATTGCCTGTTGAAGGGCTTCTTCGCCATGAATCATGCGAGTCATTTCTTCAGCAAGAGCTTTCTGTGCTTTGCGCAGATGCGGTTCTTCCTCCACTGTTTTTCCTAGGACTTCAATTTCCTCTTTTTCAAGGAAAGTAAAGAATTTCAAGTATTTCACAACATCCGCATCGGCAGTGTTGATCCAGAACTGGTAAAACTCATATGGGGATGTTTTCTCAGGATCGAGCCATACAGCTCCGCTTTCCGACTTTCCGAACTTGGTGCCGTCCGCTTTTGTCACAAGCGGAATCGTCATACCGTAGGCCTTTGAACCTTCAGCAGACATTTTACGGATCAGTTCTAGACCTGTCGTAATATTGCCCCACTGGTCACTTCCGCCAATTTGCAGTTTGCAGCCGTGGTTCTCGTATAAATGGTAGAAATCCATCGCTTGCAGAATGGTGTAAGTAAATTCAGTAAAAGAGATTCCCGTTTCAAGTCTTGAAGCGATTGTATCTTTTGCCAGCATATAGTTCACCCCAACATGCTTTCCAAAGTCACGAAGGAATGTCACTACATCCATGGAACCTGCCCAGTCATAGTTGTTGACCATCAGCGCTCCATTTTCGCCTTCCTCGGCAAAAATTTTTCCTAGCTGCTTCTTAATTCCATCAACATTCATCTGTACTTGTTCCAGCGTCTGTAGTTTGCGCTCTTCGTTCTTGCCGCTCGGGTCGCCAATTAAGCCAGTCGCTCCTCCAACTAATACAATTGGACGATGCCCCGCATTCTGGAACCGGCGCAGAGTCAGGAATGGCAGAAGGTGGCCAATATGCATGCTGTCCGCCGTTGGATCAACGCCACAGTAAAGAGATATTTTCTCGTTTGAGAGCAGGTCCTTCATTCCTTCTTCATCCGTTTGTTGGTAAATAATTCCGCGCCACTCGAGGTCTTTCAATACATCCATTTCTATTTCCTCCATTCAAAATATATTTCGCAACCGAATTTTTGCGTAAATAAAAAACGCCCCTGCAATAACTGCAGGGGCGCTATACGCGCGGTACCACCCGGCTTGAAAACAAAAATAAAAAAGTTTTCCACTCCAAAAAATAACGGTATACCCGTCCGCGGCTACTATCAACTCGGTTCACTACGGCGCTCGGGGAGGTAATTCGTCCTTCTGTTTGTACCGGCTCACAGCAACCGCCGACTTTCTGGAACAGTGACAGAAGTACTACTCATTCCCTTCAAAGCTTTTCCTATAAAGTTAATAATGCATTTTTACCACAAAGCGATAGATGTTGTCAAATTCGACACAAATTTTCAGAAAAATGAAGATTACCGTCTATTCGACAGCTTGATTATGCTATAATGTATGTGATTTTAGGGGGATTGATAGAATGCATGAAGGAAAACAGGCTTGGAAAGAGAAGCTTAAATCCTTTGGTGCTTTTTTTACGAATAAAAAGACCGTAAAAGGAGCCCGGATTACTTACTCGGTTATCTGGAACATTTTGCTTTTATTGATAATAGTTCTAGTCATCGGCGGGGGCTTCGCTGCAGGAACAGGGGCTGGGTATTTTGCATCCCTTGTCAAAGACGAACCCATCCGGCCATATGAAAAGATGAAAAGAGATATTTACAACTATGAAGAAACGTCAGATTTATACTTTGATAATGATGTTTACCTTGGCAAGCTTAGAACCGACCTCTACCGCGAGGAAGTAAAGCTTGATGATGTGTCGAAGCATTTGATCGACGCAGTCGTCGCAACGGAAGATGAATATTTTTATGAGCATGATGGTGTCGTTCCGAAAGCAATCATGCGGGCGCTTTTCCAGGAGGTCACAAACTCGTCGACATCCTCAGGAGGAAGCACACTGACACAACAGCTCATCAAAAATCAGATTCTAACGAATGAAGTATCCTTTGAACGAAAAGCAAAAGAAATTCTTCTCGCTCTTCGACTCGAACAATTCTTTGATAAAAAAGAAATTCTTGAAGCGTACCTGAATGTTGCTACATTTGGCCGCAATGCAAATGGCAGCAACATCGCCGGTGTCCAAGCAGCTTCTAAGGGGATTTTCGGAAAAGAAGCAAAAGACCTGACACTGCCTCAGGCAGCGTTTATCGCTGGACTGCCCCAAAGTCCTTTTGGCTATACGCCATTCAGCAGCGATCAAGGTAAGCTAAAGGATCCTGCAGGACTCGAACCTGGCCTGTCGAGATACAAGACTGTCATTACAAGGATGCATGGTGCAGGCTTCATTTCGGACACGGATTTTAAAGATGCGATCAACTACGATATTACGAAGGATTTCGTAAAAGAGGTTCCGAGTGATAATACAGTGGAGGAATATCCATTTCTGACGTTTGAAATCGAGAAGCAGTCCATTGATATACTGGCTAATCTATTGGCTGAACGTGACGGCTACGAAGCAGAGGACTTAAAAAAAGATGATAATTTGCTGGCTGAATATAAGGCATTAGCCAACCGTGATCTTCGTCAAAACGGCTATAAGATCCATACAACTATCAATAAAGACATTTATGAAAGAATGCAGGCAACTGCCCAAAACTACAAGTACTATGGTAGCGAAAAGCCACAGGAAGTACCCGATCCTGACGATCCGGACAAAACGATTGTCGTGAAAGAACCTGTGGAAATCGGCGCTACACTGATTGAAAACAAAACTGGCAAAATCATCAGCTTTGTCGGCGGCCGAAATTTCAAACGAGAGCAGACGAACCATGCTACAAGAGCTCCACGACAGAACGGATCGACAATGAAGCCGCTGCTCGTGTATGCGCCAGCAATGGAGCTCGGGAAATTGCATCCTGGATCGGTTTTGCCAGACGTTCAAGTGTTTTTAAACGGAAAAGGCAAACCGTGGCCAAATAACTATGATATGCGCTACAGCGGTTTGACCTCTGCCAGACATGCTTTGACAAAGTCTTACAATGTACCAGCTGTCCTAGCCTATAAGAGCATTATTAATCAGAGACCCGCTAATTTCCTGGATAAGATGGGCTTCTCCAATTTGCAGCCTGACGACTATACCAACCTATCGACTGCTATTGGTTCCCTTCAAGGCGGTGTTACTGTCGAAGAAAATACGAATGCATTCGGTACATTCGCTAATAATGGGAAATTCATCGATGCTTATATGATTGATAAAATCGTCGACAAAAATGGCGAAGTCGTCTTCCAGCACAAAGCGGAACCAGTGGATGTTTTCAGTCCGCAGACATCATACTTGACCATCGATATGATGCGGGACGTCATCAACCGCGGTACGGCCACTGCTGTAAAAGGAAGATTGAAATTTGCTTCTGACTGGGCTGGCAAAACAGGTACTGGACATGAATACATTGATTCATGGTTCGTAGCAACCAATCCAAATGTCTCCTTCGGGGTCTGGCTTGGATATGACACACCTAAAGCACTCGAAAGAACGTATAAAGGACTTTCTTATGGCGTGCGTACTCAATATATTTGGGCTGACTTGATGAATGCGGCCTATGATGTCAACCCTAAGCTAGTCGATCCGGAAGAACGCTTCAAGATGCCTGGGGGTATTGTCAAGCGCTCCTATTGCGCCGTTTCCGGTTTGCTTCCTTCAAGCGCTTGTTCGAAAGCAGGCCTTGTGGAGTCAGACTATTTCATAGCGAAATACGCACCGACAAAGGTGGATGACAGCCTGGTTGAAAATAAATTCGTTACTGTCGGGGACAAGCGCTATATTGCCCTAGATTCCACACCAGCAGAATTTACGGACACGGGTGTCATTTTGAACCCAGAATATATGGAAAACTACATTGGCCATAAGATCGGAAATCCACAGCAGCTGATCCCTAAAAAGGATGCTTGGAACAATATATTAGTTGCGAATGATAAGCTAAGTGAAAATGGCAAAACTCCAGCTGCACTTGGAATCCAGCTTTCCGGAAAAACGATTTCCTGGGGCAAACACCCTGAAAACGATATTGTCGGCTACCGCGTCTACAACAATAAGAAAAAAGTTGGCAGTGTCAAAGCGGGAGATTCCTTAAGTTTCCATGCGGGAGACGGCTCTTTCTTTGTAACAGCAGTCGACATTGCCGGAAAAGAATCGGCGCCATCGAATAGTATTGAAATTGGCAAAAAACCAGTACCAAAGGATCCTCCAAAGGATGACAAGCCAAAGGATCCAAAACCGAAAGACCCACCTCCGACCGATCCTAAACCAGATGATCCTAAGCCCCCTGGAGATGGAGGCGGCAATGGGAATGGAACGGGAGACAGCACAGGGAACTAACCACCACGATATCCATACAGAAAACAATCGCTAAGACAAATAGAATGTAGGCAACAAAAAGCAGCCCAATTCGATGGTGAATTGGACTGCTTTTTTTACTCATTTCCAATCAATTAATCTTCCATAGTAGAAAGATCGCCGGTTGGTAGGTCCAGCTCCCATGCCTTCAACACGCGGCGCATAATTTTACTGCTTCGTGTTTTCGGGAGCTTATCGCGAAATTCGATTTCGCGAGGCGCTGCATGTGCTGCAAGCCCTTTTTTTACAAATAGACGGATTTCCTCGATCAGTTCATCCGATTGCTCATAACCGTCACGCAATGCGATGAACGCCTTAATGATTTCTCCGCGCACTGGGTCAGGCTTGCCAATGACACCTGCTTCCGCCACAGCTGGATGTTCAACAAGCTTGCTTTCTACTTCAAATGGACCAACACGCTCACCGGATGTCATGATGACATCATCAATCCGTCCCTGGAACCAGAAATAACCATCTTCATCCATGTACGCTGAGTCACCGGAAACATACCAGTCACCCGGCATGAAATAAGATTCATACTTCTGCGGGTTGTTCCAGATTGTGTGCATCATCGATGGCCAGCCTTTTTTGATTGCGAGATTGCCCATTCTGTATGGAGGCAATTCCTTTCCCTGATCATCCACGATTGCCGCCTGCACACCCGGGATTGGTTTGCCCATTGACCCAGGCTTGATTTCCATGCTTGGGTAGTTACAGATCAGCTGTGCACCAGTTTCCGTCATCCACCAAGTATCATGGATGCGCAGATTGAACACCTTCATTCCCCATCTGACTACCTCAGGATTCAGCGGTTCGCCGACACTGAGGATATGGCGAAGACTGCTAAGATCGAATTTCTTCACTATCTCATCACCCGCACCCATCAGCATCCTGAACGCCGTCGGAGCACTATACCAGACAGACACCCCATACTCTTCAATCATCTTATACCACGTTTCCGGATTGAAACGTCCGCCAATGATCACATTAGAAGTTCCCATAAGCCATGGTCCGAAGATTCCATATGAAGTCCCTGTTACCCAGCCAGGATCCGCTGTACACCAGTAGACATCCTCTTCTTTTAGGTCTAGTACCCATTTCGCTGTCTGGTAATGCTGGATCATCGCATTATGGACGTGCAGGACACCCTTTGGCTTTCCGGTTGAGCCGGAAGTATAATGTAAAATCAGTCCATCCTTACGGTCCACCCATTCAATATCCAGTATTTTGCTCGCTTCCGAAAGTTTTTGTTTAAAATCAATATACCGATCATTCACTTCTACATTATCTCCAACAAGCAGGATATGCTTTAAATCTGGCAGATCTTCGACCGGTACGCGCTCCAGCAGCTCAGGTGTCGTCACCAAAACCTTTGCGCCACTGTCTTGAAGCCTGTCCCGGACAGCTCCTTCCATGAACGCTTCAAATAACGGGCCAACGATTGCCCCCAGTTTTATCGCCCCAAGAACTGCAAAATACAGTTCAGGAGAACGAGGCATGAAGATAAATACGCGGTCCCCTTTTTCCACATCCGCGTATGTTTTGAAGACATTACCCGCTTTATTAGAAAGCTCCTTCATTTCCTTGAAGGTATACTTTTCCTTGCGGACCCCATCCTGGTAATAAAGCGCAATTTTATTTTTTCTGAATCCTTCCGCATGACGATCAATTGCTTCATATGCAATATTAACTCTTCCTGTCTTAGACCAGGAAAACTCTTTTTCAGCTTCACTCCAATCAAATTGCCCCTGAAGCTCGTCATAATTTTTTAAGTTATGATTCCCTTGCACAACTGGTAGCGCTTCCACTTTCATGTATCCATCCCCTTTGGCTTTTGTATTTAAAAACCATTATAGTATAAAAAATTGATTTTCTCAATTTTTAAAATATTATTAGAAAAACTATAGCTAGATTTTTAAGCTGCGCTTGAATAAAAGTTCCCAGCAAATCCAGAAAATTTTGTGAAAGCGCTTTTAATTACTAAATTTTATGTATAATAGAATTATCGTTTTAATTGTTGACGGGTGGTGACTGAATGGAACATAAAAAGACTTATAATGCGAAAGAATTAAAGACTCCCCATGGCCGTTTAATCATTGAAGGCCCGATTTCTCCTGAAAAACTGGCAAGCTATGCATTCCATGAAGATTTGGTGGCTTTCCGTCCTCCAGCCCAGCAGCATAAGGCATTGGTTGAAATTGCCGGTTTGCCGGAAGGACGGATCATTGTGGCTCGCTCCGACCATATGATCGTCGGCTATGTTACGTATCTTTATCCAGACCCGCTTGAGAGGTGGTCTGAGGGGAAAATGGAAGATTTAATCGAACTTGGTGCAATCGAAGTCATCCCAGAATATCGCGGAAGTTCCGTTGGCAAGAATTTGCTGATTGTATCCATGATGGATGATGCGATGGATGATTATATCATTATCACGACTGAATATTATTGGCACTGGGACCTGAAAGGAACGGGACTCAACGTATGGGAATATCGAAAAGTCATGGAGAAAATGATGAGTGCCGGCGGGCTTGTCTGGTATGCGACAGATGATCCAGAAATCAGCTCCCACCCAGCTAACTGCCTGATGGCGCGAATTGGAAAAAGGATTCCGCCTGAATCTGTGCAGAAATTCGATCAGCTGCGCTTCATGAATCGTTTTATGTATTAATCATTCAGTTAGAAGAATACCTCATCGGTTAAGGAGGAGAAAGTATGATTGTCGAGGAAATTATGAAGCAGAACGTTACGACACTGTTTCCTGAAGATACGATCGCGGCCGCGATCAAACTGATGACGGAGAAGAAAATTCGGCATATCCCGATTGTGAATAACGACTACGGAGTGATCGGGCTTGTTTCTGACCGCGACATCAAGGATGCTGCCCCTTCGATTTTCCATTTGGATGACCATAAGGGGGAACTTGACAATCCCATAAAATCGATTATGACTACAAAGGTGATCACTGGACATCCTTTGGATTTTATCGAAGAAATTGCAGCCGTGTTTTATGAACATAATATCAGCTGTCTTCCGATCATCAAGGACCGAAAGCTGGTGGGAATCGTAACAGAGACAGATCTTTTGCACACGCTTGTGGAGCTGACCGGTGCCAACCAGCCCGGCTCTCAAATTGAAGTAAGGGTTCCAAACAAAGCAGGTATGCTTTGTGAAGTAGCATCTGTTATTAGCATCCGGAAGGCAAATATCCAAAGCGTCCTAGTATACTCAGACCCAAAAGATGAGCGGTACAAAATCCTCGTTGTCAGGATCCAGACGATGAATCCAATCGCAGTAATCGAGGATCTGAAAAAAGCGGGGCATCAAGTACTCTGGCCGAATCTCCCAGGTGTTTCATCATGAGCGATCGCTCTGTGTTTATCTTTTCCGATGAGCTGCTGAACTATCGATTCAGCAGCGACCATCCGTTTAATCAGATGCGGTTAAAATTAACGCTTGATTTATTGCGTAAATTTGGCGCTATGGTAGACAGTCAGATTGTTGCGCCGCGGATGGCCACGGATGAAGAGCTTCACCTTGTCCATGACCCGAATTTTGTAAACGCTGTTAAGCTAGCTGGCCAGGGAAAGCTTACAGAGGAAATCGCACAAGGATATGGGCTTGGAACGGAGGACACCCCAATTTTCGCCAATATGCATGAAGCAAGCGCTTTGCTTGTTGGTGGCACGTTGACCGCCGTTGATTATGTCATGAAGGGGAAAGCGGACCATGCATTACATTTAGGCGGAGGCTTGCATCATGGTTTTCGCGGCAAGGCTTCCGGCTTCTGTATTTACAATGACAGTTCTGTTGCAATCAAATATCTGCAGGAAAAATATCATGCACGCGTATTGTATGTTGATACCGACGCCCATCATGGCGATGGTGTACAATGGTCCTTCTATGATGACCCAAATGTTTGCACATTATCGATCCATGAAACCGGCAGGTATCTTTTCCCCGGCACAGGGAATGTAAATGAACGCGGACAAGGGAAAGGCTACGGGTATTCTTTCAATATTCCTGTCGATGCCTTCACAGAGGATGACTCATGGATCGATGCCTATCGAACATCACTGATTGAAGTAGTCGAATTCTTCAAGCCGGATGTTATTCTGACGCAAAATGGTGTGGATGCCCACTATCTTGACCCATTGACCCATCTGTCGGCAACAATGAAGACTTATCGTGAAATTCCCAAGCTCGCTCATGAAATTGCCCATAAATATTGCGACGGCAAATGGATAGCGGTTGGCGGCGGCGGCTATGACATCTGGCGCGTGGTCCCAAGAGCCTGGTCCCTGATTTGGCTTGAAATGATTGAAAACTCAAACTGTTATGGAAGTTTACCCCAGGAATGGATCGATAAGTGGAAAGATCAGGCACCTGTTGAATTGCCGATTGAGTGGGATGATCCAGAAGATTTATACCCACCAATTCCGCGAAAGCCAGAAATTACCGAAAAAAACGCCCAGACAGTTGAAAAGGCATTGTATCCAATCCGCTCGGATAAGAAACAGGAAACTATATAATAAACAAAACAGATATTGTTCTTCACGATAATAGATGCCAAAAGCACACCCTCTTAGTTTTAAGGGTGTGCTTTATCATGTCATCGCTCCTCCTACGGAACATACATAAGAAGAAAAATACAGGTAAACGATTTTTTATGGACCAATTCCCTGTACCTGGTAATTAATCTAGGACTTCACTTCGGTCTTGACTCGGATCTGCTGGTTGCTGTTTATTATCGGCTACAAAGTAAATACTATTAATATGCGGTTACTTACTATTGAAGCAGCCATGACGAAGAAAAAAGAACATATTTATCATGCAGCCATGCTTGATCCACATACATCTGCTGAATTATCCATTGATGATATTGTATCCTTATGTGATGACTTGATAGAAGCACATGGGGATTGATTGCCGAAGTATAAGTAAATCAAAAAAATCAAAACCACCAGTGTAAACTGGTGGTTTTCTCTGCGGATGAAAGCCTTCCTTACCGACCGCTCACTGTTAACCTAGATTCCCGGATTGTATAACGAGGACCTTCAAAACCCTTGAAAACAAAGGACATTGCCACGTTACAAAATCAGTTATATATAACGAGTTATTATTAAGAAAAAACGTTATAAACATTGTAAATAAAGGCTTTCACAACGAATTCTCGTTACAAATTTCGGGAATGCAGGTGTTAACTTTCCGGCCTACACTACATTCACTCTCTAACTCTAAAGAGGTCTCTATTTTTTGGCTCTTAGTTTTTTAAAATGTTGAAAAACAATTTAATAGGCCAGTAGTCGCCTCTTTTGAATATGGTGTGGGAAGGCAAATGTTCTTTAGATCTTTACCATTATTTCTTTTAAGTTTTTTACATTAATTCGTGAACTTTCGAGAGTGTCTCTATCAAAGTGCTCTTGCTCCACAGTAAACCATTCCACACCATAATCTTCACCAACTCTTAACAGTTCTGGGAAATCTAATTCCCCTTCCCCAATTTCAATTGTTCGTTTTTCACCGTTTACTCTTGCCATATCTTTAATATGCAAGGAAACAACACGATCCTTATTGTGCTTAATAATTTCAACTGGGTCAAATCCACCGTGTGTAGCCCAGTAACAGTCTAATTCCATTTTCATATGGTTTATGTCCGTGTTATCAAACAGAATATCAAAACCACGTTGGCCATCACCCAAATCATAGAATTCAAAATTGTGATTATGATAAGCAAATCGAAAACCTTGTTCAACACATTTACGACCAACTTCATTTAATGTATCTGCAGCTTTCTTATAAGAATCTACGCTTTCTCTCAATTCAGTTGGTAAGGCCGGGCAGATGATTAGATCATTTCCAATAACATGATTATATTCTAGCGTTTCTTTTAATTCTTCACCAAGTAATGTAATGTATTGCATATGGCTTCCTGCGTTCCGAACACCAGATTCATCCATTACTTTTTTTAACTTGTTTGCTGGCGTTCCAAAAAAGCCAGCAAACTGAACTCCCTCATAACCCATCTTTCCCAATTCACGAATCGTGTCAAGAAAATTATCTTTGGTTTTATCTCGTACAGAATACAATTGAATTCCTATTTTTCCCATGGTTACTCCTTTTCAAAGGTAGACTACTTTTCTGTGTCCACCTAGCTATTAAAATTGGACTGCTTTACCTGTTTCAGCTGATTTATAAAGAGCTTCTACTATTTTTTGAATGATTGTACCTTGTTGTGGAGTACTCAAAGGCTGAGCACCATTCAAACAGGAATCTACGAACATTTGAATTTCACGTTCATGTCCTCCAACTTCCGGTAGGAAAACTGGTGTAACATCTATTAACGTATCATGTTTTTCTTGATACATTTTCAATGGAAAAATATCTGCGCCTCCCTTATTTCCCATAAGAGAAACTTGCATTGTATCCCTATTCTCTACGTTTGCAGCGAATGCTGTTTCTAAAACTAAGGATGCACCATTTTTAAATATAATCATTCCAACAGTCATATCTTCTACCGTGTAATTTTCCCAATCCCATTCGCCTAGTAGTCCCACGCCTTGTCTATTTCCAATACGTTGGTGTGTCTTTCCTAATACAACTTCAGGCTCTGGATAGCCCATTAAGAATAATGCAGTATCTAGCATATGGATACCAATATCTATTAAAGGTCCTCCACCTTGTAATTCTTTATTAGTGAAAACACCCCATCCAGGAATCCCTCTTCGACGAATAGCTTGCACTCTTGCGGAATAAATATCTCCAAATTCGCCACCATCTATAAATCTTTTAGCAGCAGAAACATTCGGTTGATATCGATAATGAAATCCATAAGTTAAAAATTTCCCGGCTTTTTCAGCAGCATTCTGCATCTGTTCCGCTTCTTCTACTGTCATCGCTGGTGGCTTTTCGCACAATACATGGCATCCTGCTTCTAGTGCTGTTATTGCTGCTTCAGCGTGAAATTTATTTGGGACACAAATACTGACAGCATCTAATTCTACCTTATCTAACATTTCTTGATACGAACCGAAGAATTGAGGAATATCATGTTTTTCAGCAACCTCTTTCGCTCGCTCTAATGCAACATCTGCAATAGCTACTATTTCTGCTTTGTCACCCTGTTTCTTATAATTAGGAATATGTGCTCCAGTGGCAATACCACCTGCACCAATAATTCCAATTCTAAGCTTGCTCATGCCTATCATCCTCTCCTATTTACCTTCCTTTAAAATATATTAATAGTTTTTGATCAATATACAGTCTTTCGCATGGAAGTGGTAAATGCATTTGCTTTTCTAAGGACTTTGATTACTGCTACAGGACAAAAATCCAACTCAATAATGAAATCGATTTCAATTCGGGTTCATTATACAATATATGAATACGTTGTCAATACATTAGAAGAAGGTAAATAATAACGTTTAGAAAACCCCATTTCCTATTCCCGCATAGCTTAATCACTTCCAAACTCTATTGTTTACATATCCCAATACACCTAACAAAATGACAAAATAAAGATAACATTTTGTTATTCCTATTATCATATATTTAACGTACTATTAAGAAAACAATATTGAGGGGGATATCAATGGCTTCTTCGATTTTACCTATTTTTGTGGTTGATCACAGTTTAGCAATAAAACCCGTCAATCATAAATCTAATTATTTATAAAAGGGAGGTTTAGGAATGGCTCTAATCAAATGTGATTTTTATTCAGATGTACTAAAGTTAAGTACTTCAATGACTGTGATATTACCTCAACAAACTAATACGCAAATTGGGATGCAAAATACAATATCAGCTACCAATAAGCATCAAACACTATATCTTCTTCACGGCCTGAGCGATGATGATACCATTTGGACGAGAAGAACATCGATTGAAAGGTATGTTGCTCCTCTTGGATTGGCTGTCGTAATGCCACAAGTACATCGAAGTTTTTATACAGATATGCAATATGGAAATAAATATTGGACGTTCCTAACAGAAGAATTACCATTTGTAGCCAAGTCATTTTTCCCATTGTCCGATAAAAGAGACGATAACTTTGTTGCAGGATTGTCCATGGGTGGATATGGAGCTTTCAAATGGGCATTGAACCTTCCAAACCAGTTTAGAGCAGCAGCTAGTTTATCAGGGGTATTGGATATAGTACAACACATCAACAGACAAGAAAGAACAGATACCTTACGTTTAGTTTTTGGTAATCAGGATGTATCGAGAACAGAACATGATTTATTTTCACTTGTAGAAAAGTTACATCAAAGTGAACAAAAGCCAATGCTTTATCAGGCGTGTGGCACAGAGGATTTTTTATATGAAGATAATATTCGATTTAAAGAGTTCTGTGAGAAAACAAACTTTGATTTGACTACAAAGTTTAATACAGGTGAACACGAATGGGGATATTGGGATAAAATGATACAAGATGTTTTGTCATGGTTACCTTTAAAAAATTAATTTAGTTTTTTCTAATCATACTCCCCACATACCGCTTTCGTGTGTAAACATAGGGTTGAACACAGTGAAAAATGGTTGACCTGGCTCACGGTTACGTCAATGGGCCTCCCTACCATTTTCATCCCAAGCTGTAAACGGAGATTCAAATTGATATTCTAACTTAAAGTTATTCGAAACCATTTGTTGAATATATGTTTGTAGCGGATAGAATTCTTCTCTATACATAAAAATTAAACCATAGCCAGGGGTTCTAATCCATATAAAAAGCCCCCTTGCAATGCTGCAAGGGGGCTGATAAATCATTTTGTGGAATCTCTGTACTCGATCCGGTGTGGCAGGACGACAATATTCTCCTCCACTTTTTCTTTATTCATGTATTTCGTCAATAAACGCATGGCAACTGCTCCGATATCGTATAAAGGCTGGACAATTGTTGTAAGCTGCGGGCGTACCATTAGCGTCAATCTTGTGTTATCAGAAGCAATTACTTCGAAATCTTCTGGAACGCTATAGCCACGGTCAAAAGCACCATGGATCACTCCAAGTGCCATTTCATCTGATCCAACAACGATTGCTGTTGGCTTATTGTCGAGCTCGAGGATTCTTTCAATTGCTTCGAGACCTGAATCATACGTATAATCTCCTTCAACAACAAGCTCTTCGTTGTACGGAATTCCTGCATCTTCTAATGCGCGCTTATATCCTTTAAGCTTTTTTTCCTTGTTGATTGGCTCCAGCATTGGCCCAATAACAAATCCAATTGCTTTATGGCTTTTTTTTGCAAAAGTAGAAACTGCATCGTATATGGCCTGTTCATAATCGATATTAACAGATGGTATTTCTCCTGATTCCTCGATGGAGCCTGCAAGGACGATTGGGGCAGGGGACTTTTTGAATTCCGCTACATGTTCAGCTCTAATATTGCCGCCCATAAAAACAAGTCCGTCCACTTGCTTTCCAAGCATCGTGTTTAAAAGGTGTAATTCTTTTTCCATATTTTGATCAGAATTGCTCAAGATAATATTGTATTTATACATAGTAGCAATATCTTCAATCCCCCTGGCCAACTCCGCAAAAAACGGGTTTGCAATATCGGGAATGATGACGCCGACAGTAGTCGTCTTTTTGCTAGCCAGACCGCGGGCAACTGCATTCGGGCGATAACCGAGACGGTCAATAACCTCAACCACTTTCTTTCTTGTTGCTGGTTTTACATTCGGGTTTCCATTTACAACACGTGAAACCGTTGCCATTGACACGTTCGCTTCCCGGGCAACATCATATATTGTAATATTCATCTATTTCACTCCTTCAGCTAATAAACGGCACTTTTCACTTAGTTTGCAGCAAAAATTGAAACAATAATCATCTTTTAAGTTTGTGATTATTTGTACAAGTTTTATCATGTTATTAATGATACGCTATCAACAACAATCCCGCAATCTCAATATCTTATTTTTAACTATTTTTCTCACAAAAAAAACCTTCCTGAATAAAGGAAGGTTTTTAACTTTAGATTCTTACGAATGGAGTGGATTTTAATCCCTCTAAAAATTCATCAAACTGTTTAAGATCCATCTGTTGAGCATTGTCAGATAAAGCGACTGCTGGATCTGGATGCACCTCTGCCATGACGCCATCTGCTCCAATTGCTAGGGCAGCTCTTGCAGCAGGCAGCAATAAATCTCTTCTGCCTGTTGAGTGAGTAACATCGACCATAACCGGCAAATGTGTTTCCTTTTTCAGAATTGGCACCGCAGAAATATCAAGCGTATTCCGGGTAGCTTTTTCATATGTCCGGATTCCGCGCTCACACAGGATGATCTGGCCGTTCCCTTGTGCCATGATGTATTCCGCCGCATTGATAAATTCCTCAATCGTAGCCGAAAGCCCACGCTTTAACAAAATAGGCTTATTGACTGCCCCTGCTGCTTTGAGAAGTTCAAAGTTTTGCATATTGCGGGCTCCGATCTGAATGACATCCAGATAGTCTACGGCCATTTCGATATCAGCAGGAGATACGATTTCACTGATAACAGCAAGATCGTATTCATCTGCAACCCTTTTTAAAATCTTCAGCCCTTCGACACCTAATCCTTGGAAATCATAAGGAGATGTCCTTGGTTTAAAAGCGCCGCCGCGCAGCAATTTGAAGCCTTTCGCTTTTACCGCTTCCGCCACTATCGCTACTTGTTCGTAGGACTCAACTGAACATGGACCGAAAACAAAGTCCGGGATGCCATCGCCAATTTTCAAACCTTTCACATCAATGATTGTATCCTCAGGCTTTTTCTTCCTGGAAACAAGAAGAGCCTTGCGGTGATCATCAGCCTGAAGTTCTAGGCCCGCTTTGAAAATTTCTTTGAAAATGTGTTCGATCGTTGAATTTTCAAAAGGACCATTATTGCTTTCCTTCATCAAATCAAGCATTTCTCGTTCGCGAACAGGATCATAGCGGTAGACACCTTGGGTTTCTTTTGCACGGCCAATTTCTTGGACGAGCAGGGCTCTTTCATTAATTAATGAGAGAAGCTGTAAATTTAATTCATCTACTCGATTTCTAAGCTGGTCAAGATTTTTTGTCATTTTCTGTCCCGTCCTTTCGAAATTCATTTTAGCCCTTACGATAAGAATCATCAAGCAAAGAAAACCAGACTTCTACTACTCAACGCCCTAAAGCAAAGGCATCAAAAATCCGATAATAGTAAGAGGCATATACATTTAAGGCCTCGATTATCTGACGTTTAAGCTGTACAATTTAATAAAGGTAATTATATCCGAAAAAGAAATGGTTGTCACGTGTTTTTCTTTAATAATTAAACGCTTTTAAGTGATAAAGCATCATATGAAACTTTAAGGTAGAGGGTGCAAAAATTTGAGTGGTAAAAATAAGCTGTTTGCTTTAGATATTGGGACGCGTTCCGTTGTTGGAATTATCCTCGAAGAAACCGATGGACATTTTGAAGCAATCGAAATCATCATTCGTGAACATAAGGATCGTGCGATGCTGGATGGCCAGATCCACGACGTGCTCTCCGTATCAGAAATCATTTCTGAAATAAAAGAAGAATTGGAAGCTGTACATGGTCCGTTAACAAAGGTTTGTGTAGCTGCAGCTGGACGTGCCCTTAAAACAGAACGGTCCAAAGCAGCCGTAGATATTTCCGGCAATCCGATGTTATCCAGTCAAGATATCCTTCATCTTGAACTAAGTGCTGTCCAGCTTGCACAAGCTGTCGTTGCTGGGGAAAAAAGCAAGGCGATGAATCCTCATTATTATTGTGTCGGATATTCTGTACTTTATTACCAGCTTGATGGGGAAGTCATTGGTAGCCTAATTGATCAACGAGGCTCCGAGGCATCCGCTGAAATCATTGCAACCTTTCTTCCAAAAGTGGTCGTGGAATCACTGCTTGCCGCCTTGGACCGGGCTGGTCTGGAAATGGACGCTTTGACACTCGAACCGATTGCGGCAATCAATGTATTGATTCCAACTTCCATGAGAAGATTGAACGTTGCCCTTGTTGATATCGGTGCTGGAACATCCGATATCGCACTCACGGAATCAGGAACGGTGATTGCATATGGTATGGTGCCAGTTGCCGGCGACGAAATTACGGAAGCTGTCAGCGATGAATTCCTACTCGACTTCCCTCTTGCTGAAAAAGCAAAGCGGGAGCTGATTGAAAAAGAAACCATTGCGATTACCGACATACTAGGCTTTGAGACAGTTGTCAGCAAGGAGGAGGCAATCGCAAGGATCACCCCGGCGATAAACACCTTGGCAGACACGATCGGAGATGAAATATTACGTTTGAACAACGGGAAATCGCCAAAAGCAGTCATGCTTGTCGGTGGCGGCAGTCTTACGCCTGATTTAAATAGAAGGCTGGCCACCAAGCTGAATCTGCCAGATAACCGAGTTGCGATCCGCGGCCTTGATGCAATCACATCGGTTTCCTTTGCGAGCCATATAACGAAGGGACCGGAACTTGTTACGCCAATTGGAATTGCAATTGCCGCAAAACAATCCCCAGTTCAGTATCATACCGTATACGTAAATGAACAACCTGTAAGGCTTTTTGAGGTGAATAAATTGACGGTTGGCGACTGCCTGCTGGCCGCTGGGATTAAAATGAATAAACTCTACGGCAAACCTGGGCTGGCGATGATTGTCAGCCTGAATGGCAAGAATGTCACAATACCAGGAAAGCATGGACAGCCCCCTGTACTGCTAAAAAATGGTGCACCTTGTGGCTTCGATGATCGAGTGAACGGAGGCGATCAGCTGACGGTCGTTAAGGGTGCGGACGGAGTCAGAACAGAATGGACACTCGAGGATTTGATTGGAGAGCCTCCTGCCAAAACCATTATCATCGATGAACAGAAGTATGAAATTCGTTCGAAATGGACCTGCAATGGCCTTCGTGTCCCAATTACACAACAAGTAGCAGATAGAGACGATATCAAATTTGAAATAGCTACTACGCTGGAGGAAGTACTGAAGGAGCTCAATCAAGCAGAAATTCTTATGAATATAAGACCGTTTTCTATTAAAATGGATGGGAAGGAACAACAGGTAACAGAGTTTTCAGGGAAAATATACGTAAATAATATGCCAGCCAGCCTCGATTACCAATTTAACCATCTTGATATGATTCGTTTTGAACAGGGAGCAGAACCTACACTCAAAAGGCTTGTGGAACTACTTGGTATCCAGGCGACAGAAACGATGCCGATATTCTTCAACGGAAAGCAAATCCGGCTTGAGCACGAAGTAATCGACTTTTTCAGGGAGAGTATCAAGATCAAAATGGACGAACAAATCTATCATGAAGACAAGATTACATCAAAACCAAAAGAAATGCAGTCATTCCTATTCCAGGATGTTTTTAATTATGCCAAGATTGACATTCCGAAAGATACCCGCAGATTCACCTTGTTGAAAAACGGCGAAAAATCAGCATTTGACGATCTCCTTGCACCTGGTGACAAGCTAACCATTGTTTTTGAAAATCCGGTTTTTTAATCAGGAAAAAAAACATCCGTAGCGGATGTTTTTTTATTTTACATTCTCGTTTTTTGCCTCAGAAAGTGCTTTTGCCGTTATTTTATAGTGAGAAGCGTGCCAAGCGACATTTGAATTTTTGAATAAAATGGCCTGAGGAGATTCATGCTTAACATGGAATTTCTCGGCAATATGTTTTGATAGCTCGCGGGAATCCTGAACAATTAAATAATATAATGAATCATTGCTGTTTTGCTCGTACTTAGCAAACTCCTCGTAGCCCGCTGCGCTGATGGGACAAGTATTGCTGTGCTTCAGCAAGAAAAATGCTTCATCGGAATCGATAAGTTTTTCGAATTCTTCAATGGAACTGATTTTTTGCATCCTACTCTCTCCTTTTTCTTAACTCTGATCGCATTTTGATATCCTAAATAAAAATAAACGGTGAAGTAATCTTACCACTTCACCGTTTACAAAACAAACTTACTGATTCAATTTGCTTTCCGTTTCATCAAAAGCCTTTTGGGTTTCTTCCAGTTTCTTCTGTAGTTCCTCACCGGTGGCAGTATGCGTCATTTCCATCGAACTTGACTCTGCCATCGAGGTTGGCACATCCTCCAGCTGTTCCTCGTTGGAATCGGGTGAAGCCTGACCGCTCTGGTCTTTCCTATCCTTTATTTTGTTTATCAAACTAGATGATTGCTGTGTCACAGTCTCTTTCAGATCGCTTGCCTTTTCCTTTGCGACAGAAGCAATGTCAATACTCTTGGTTTTAAGTGTAGACGATTGCTCATTAAGTGCTCCTCTTAACTCTTGTCCCGACTTCGGAGCGAGCAATAATGCAGTAAGTGCCCCGGCAAGGCCGCCTACAATTGCACCGGTGATAAAATCTCTGGAGCTGCTGTTATTGCTGTTATTCTCCCTCATCGAATCATTTCCATCATATTGACTTTGTTCCCTATTCATGCTATCTCCACCTTTCCTTCATACCCGTACTCGTTCTCTTTTCCTTGCAATGATCTCTTCGCCTTCTAGTTGATGTTCAAGTTTTGAGTTTTTTTTGGACTGCCACTTCTCCTTCAATTCAAGGAATACGTTGCTCCACTGCACAATTTGTGAAATCTTATCCTTATTCTTGTCAATTTGAACGTCAACCATTGTTTGAACATTATGGATCGATTGGTTAAATCGCTGAACTGAATTTCCTACATCCCTCACCGCATCAATAACGCCGTTTAAGCTCTCCGATTTTCTGGAAAGATCATCGGCCAAATTGTTTGTTTTGTGCAAAAGCTCAGCTGTTTCACGAGTCACACCATCCAACTGCTTCTCCAGGCCTTCAAGCGTTCCTGACACACTGTCTAAAGTTGTTTGCAAGGATTTTAGAGTTTTTGATAAGGAAACTACCAAAACTAAGAAAGCAATTGCAATTACAGCAACGCTTAAATACAAAATAATTACCACTGTTGAACACCTCCGTTAGCATATTTACATTTTACCCAGCAAATGTAGGCATAAACCACTTAGTCCATTAACATTTCCATAGTGACAGCCCCTTTTCCTTCCTCCTAAGCATATCTTTCTGCACGATAAAATTCCAGTGGGGTGATTTACTTTTAAGAACAGGAAGTTGCCCTTCATAGTTGGACAGAGAAGATCATCACCTATACAAGAGGAAAACTCGTGAATCCCCTACCCTCTATCCGATCATTTAAAAAGGATGC
The DNA here is from genome assembly GCF_000934845.1 of Mesobacillus subterraneus. Classification (GTDB taxonomy): domain Bacteria; phylum Bacillota; class Bacilli; order Bacillales; family Cytobacillaceae; genus Mesobacillus; species Mesobacillus stamsii. The sequence continues at coordinate 3,585 of NZ_JXIQ01000014.1, read as the reverse complement.
GGACCAAATTGGCCGCATCCTTTTTAGTAGAATAAGTATCTCGTTATGCTTGCAATTGTTTTTCATAGGCTTCCTGAAATTTTTGAATATCGCCTGCACCCATGAACAGGAGGACTGAGCTGGCATGTTGTTTCAGCAAGGTTGTATCATCTTCTGTAATGATTTCAGCGCCGCCGATTTTTTGTTTCAGATCTGTAATGGACAGTTTCCCATGAATCTCACGAGCTGAGCCAAAAATTTCGCAAAGATACACTTTATCTGCCTGGTTCAGGCTTTCGGCAAACTCATTCAGGAATGCCTGTGTCCTTGTAAACGTATGTGGCTGAAAAACAGCAACAATTTCCCGATCCGGATACTTCTGTTTTGCAGCATCGATTGTCGCTGTGATTTCGGTTGGGTGATGAGCATAATCATCAATGATGATTTGGTCGTCTACTTTCTTTTCAGAGAATCTCCTTTTTACTCCTTCAAATGTTTCGAGCTGCTCCTGAATCACCTTTGAATCAATATTTTCATAATGACACAAGGAAATTACTCCAAGTGAGTTTAGCACATTATGGTCTCCAAACGTCGGAATCGAAAATGTATCATAGAATGTATTCCGCACAAAAACATCAAAGGTAGTCCCACTTGTCGATTTTATGATATTCCGGGCCTGGAAATCATTTTCGTCTCCAAAACCATAAAATACAACCGGTACCTTCGCCTGGATTTTTTGCAGCTGTTCATCATCGCCACATGCAAAAATACCCTTTTTAACTTGCCATGCCATCTCCTGGAAAGCCAAGAAAACATCCTCGATATTGGCGAAGTAATCCGGATGGTCAAAATCAATATTCGTCATGATCGCGTAATCTGGAAAATAAGAAAGAAAATGGCGGCGATACTCGCATGCTTCGAAAACGAAGTATTGAGCATCTTTGTCACCTTTTCCGGTTCCATCACCAATCAGGAAGGACGTTGGTTTCGCACCCTTCATCACGTGCGCAAGCAAGCCGGTAGTGGATGTTTTGCCATGAGCCCCTGTAACTGCCACGCTCGTAAAATTTTGCAAGAAATCACCAAGAAACCGGTGGTATCGGATGATTGGAAGTCCCAGTTTCATTGCCTCCTGGATTTCTTCGTGAGTATCTGGAAAAGCATTGCCAGCAATAATGGTCATCCCAGGCTTTATATTTTCCTTATGAAACGGAAGGATCTTTATTCCGGATTTTTCTAGGGCTACCTGGGTAAAAAAGTGCTTGTCATAATCGGAGCCCTGCACCTGATAATCCATATCATGGAGAACTTGAGCTAACGCACTCATTCCAGACCCCTTTATACCTACAAAATGGTAAATAGTCATATAAAGAACCTCCAACAACGTCTGTATGTAACATAGTATATGATAGATATCCTGTTTTGCTCATTTGGCCTGTTTCTTAAGAATTGCCACGTGAGCTTACGGAAGCAAATCTACCCGATCTCATGTATTGCATCATTATACCATCATTCTTTAGCTGAACACAGTTCCAATTTTAATGAAAAAATGATGATTTATCATCGGTAAATGTACTTTTTCCCTTTGTGAGTGTGTATGAAACTTCGGGATAGTTATTTTCTTATTATGAAGAACATGCTATGAAAGCATACCATTTATTATTTCGATGTACTAGATTCCTGACGGGAATCAAGGTCTGTTGCCGTAATCAGGACATCCCTTGGCTTGCTTCCCTTGCCTTCAGAAATGAACCCTTGCTGCTCCATCATCTCGATCAATCTCGCTGCGCGATTATAACCGATTTTGAAACGGCGCTGGACACTTGAAGTAGAAGCTCCTCCTTGATCGATCACAAATTCACAGGCCTCATAAAAAAGTTCATCTTCATCTTCCGTCACTTGAGCCTTAATTAGCAGTTCATCCTGTTCAAACAAGTAATCCGGATCCCTTTGCTCCCTGACAAAGGCAATGATATCATCAATTTCCTGATCCGTTACATATGTGCCCTGCAAACGGAATGGTTTGGATGATCCGTTTTCCAGAAACAGCATATCTCCTCGGCCTAGAAGCTTTTCGGCTCCGCTAATATCAATGATCGTTCTGGAGTCCACTTGTGAAGAGACAGAAAACGCGATTCTTGTAGGAACATTCGCTTTAATTAAGCCTGTAATGACATCAACGGATGGGCGCTGTGTCGCAATGATTAAGTGAATCCCGCAAGCGCGAGCTTTTTGGGCAATCCGGCAAATCGCCTCTTCGACATCCCCTGGTGCCATCATCATCAAATCGGCCAGCTCATCGATGACAATGACGATATACGGAAGCTTATCAGCAAACTTGCGATGCTTCTCAGCAAGTTCATTGAATCTGCTAATATCACGGACACCTGTATGTGCAAACAACTCATAACGGCGTTCCATCTCCTCCACTGCCCACTTGAGCGCGGCTGTCGCTGCTTTTACATCAGTGATGACTGGGCTGACCAGGTGGGGAATCCGGTTATATGGTGCCAATTCCACCATTTTTGGATCTATCAGCAGCAGCTTCACTTCCTCAGGATGCGCTTTATAAAGCAAGCTTACCAGCATGGTATTGATGCAGACACTCTTACCTGAACCGGTTGCACCGGCAATCAACCCGTGCGGCATTTTTTTCAGGTCCGTGACAATAGGATTTCCTGCGATATCAAGACCTAAAGCCACCGATAGCGGAGATTCGAGATCCATAAACGCTGAGGATTGTAAAATTTCGCTTACCAATACCGGCCGGCTCGAATGGTTCGGTACTTCAATCCCGATTGTGTGCTTACCAGGAATCGGCGCTTCTATCCGGATATCCTTAGCTGCAAGACTAAGTTTGATATCATCAGACAGATTGGTAATTTTATTGACTTTCACCCCAGGTTCCGGCTGTACCTCAAATCGAGTAACAGCTGGTCCTTGCGTCACGTTGACCACTTTTGCGCCGACATTGAAATTCTTTAAAGTCTCATTTAGCAAATTTTCCTGTTCTGCGATCCATTCCGGGTCAGGAGCCTTGAAAACAGGCGGATTCAACAGATTTAGCGGCGGGAAATCATAAACCACTCCGAGTTCGGCTTCAGAACCATCATCCGCGATTCGTTCTGCTTTTTCATGGACTTCCTTTCTTTCCTCAGTCGCCTGCTGTTGTACATCAGCTTTTCTGTCATCCGTCATGAACGAAGGATAGTTTGACGCTTTGCGCTCTTCCCATTTCCTTTTATCCTGCTTAAGCATGAGAACATTGAAAGGAAGCTGCCTTTTCGGTTCTTCCGCTTTCTGTTGGAGAGGCGGCGCTGTATTTTGTGCAAGCTCCTCCTCTATGTATTGGTTTGTTGACTCATCATAGAGATTTTCCTGTTTTTCCACCTGATTTGGCTTCTCGTGCGGAGTTTCTTCCTGCATTTCCGCTTGATTTGGTTTCTCGAGTGGAAGTTCTGTTTGCATTTCTGCTTGAATCGGCTTCTCGAACAGAGCTTCTTCCAGTATTTCCGCTTGATTTGGCTTCTCGAGCAGAGGTTCTTCCAGTATTTCCGCTTGATTTGACTTCTCTTGTGGAGTTTCTTCATGTATTTCCGCCTGATT
>NZ_JXIQ01000105.1 GCF_000934845.1 Mesobacillus subterraneus | reverse complement strand
CTCCTCGAGACGTTTTTCGCCTTCGGTTCTGCCAAATGAAGTCAAAGATGTATTGAGATAAAAAATGGAAACAATTTTACTTATTTGGGTATCTTTCCGCAAGAAAGGTGCCCTTATGGAGGCGGAAATGCTCACATAAGGGTATCTTTCCGCAAGAAAGGTGCCCTTATAGAGGTGAAAACGCTTGTATAAGGGTATCTTTCCGCATTTGGATGCATTTTAGATACTAGTTCCAGTTTTTTTCTTTTGTATAAAGAATGTTCTCTTTTCAGAATAAGCTGTATCTCCAATGACTGTTTCCATTTCCATGCCTGTGGCTTCGCCTGTTGCTACAATGGCCGCAGTGATAATTCGTTCGTCTCTCATTGCGATATGGGTTTTGTATCCAAGGAAGGAAGAATCCATTGCCTTATGCCCAACACGTGCAGCTGAATCAGTTGAAAAGCAAAATAAAAAAACATAAGTTTTTCAGTGCCCTTAGCAAAGTGACGAGGAGGATCTCATTTGACGCCCTGCAGAAAGCGAGTGTCATCCGTTCTAATCAACAGCCCGATGATCAGCAAAATCAAAAAAGGACCGGGCGCAGTTTGCCCGGTTTTTCTTACTTGGCTGCCTTTTTGAGATAGAGGCGATTGTATTCATTCAGCAGTTTATCAAGTTCTTGGCTATAGTGAATGGCAATAGTGGAATTTAAACCGTTCTTAGCGGTGATTTCTATCAGTTCAACTCGCTTCTTCTCTATATTGGTGATCATTTGCTCTTTTGACAAGGTGAAAATCCTTTCTATTATGTGTTTCGTTAGCATTTTTATGTAAAATCGTTATAAATATAGAAATTATTACAAGTACTATATTAGTATATAACATAGACTGGAAAATTTCAAAAGGAACATTGGTAAAATAGTTTCATAAATAATAGAAACTGTTTGGGAGAATTTTGTCGGTGTCTTTACATTGAAAATAATGACTATTTATAGTTATATAGTAATTAAGGGGAAATTATCTAATTTAATATACTTGTTGGATTGTCGGGGAGGATACAGCAATGGCCAGAATTTTGATAGTGGACGACGCAAAATTTATGAGAATCACCTTAACCAATATTCTGAGGAAAGCGAATCATGAAATTGTTGGAGAAGCCGAAAACGGACGTGAGGCAGTCATGCTGTACCGCGAGCTTAAGCCTGATCTAGTGACAATGGATATAACAATGCCAGAAATGAGCGGACTGGAGGCAGTAAAAGAAATCAAAAAAGACTTCAAAGATGCAAAAATCATCATGTGCTCAGCAATGGGCCAGCAGAAGATGGTAGTAGATGCCATCGAAGCAGGGGCAAAGGATTTTATTGTCAAGCCATTTGATGATTCCCAGGTAATTGATTCAGTATCAAGAGTTCTTAGATAAAAAATAGCCATTTAAGTGTATCTTAAATGGCTATTTTTCATTATAATAATAGTGTAATCAAATAATAAGGGATGAAAATCAGATGAATTATGTTATGGCATCTACAATAGGTGCAGTTGGTATGGCAATTTTCGTTACAGCCGTAAGGGTGAAGGCCGCCAAAAAACCAGCATCAGCTAAAAAAATTATTTTGCCGCCAATTTTCATGAGTACCGGTGCTCTCATGTTTATCTTCCCGATGTTTCGGGTGCATTTTTTACAGATTTTAGAAGCGATAACGGTAGGAATGCTGTTCTCGATCCTGCTAATCAAAACTTCGCAATTTGAAGTGCGCGGCAGAGAAATCTTTCTTAAAAGATCAAAGGCTTTTATTTTCATCTTAATCGGTTTATTGGTAGTACGCGTTATTGCGAAGCTCGTATTGAGCAGCACAATTGATGTCGGCGAACTGAGCGGGATGTTTTGGATTCTGGCTTTCGCAATGATCGTACCATGGCGGATTGCGATGTATAGGCAATTTAAAAAGCTTCACAATGAACTCCACTAAGACATATCAATCAATAATTAAATCCTCTCGCTATCGACGAGGGGATTTTTGCATGAAAAAAGTGTGGCAAAATCGAATTTGCAGCAAAATATCAAGTTTGTATCGATTTGAAATTGAATTTACAATAAAATCCATTCTATCGGGAATAATGGGTAGTAAACAGGAAAAGAGAAGGTGAGACTTTGCCACGAAAAGCTGCAGAAAATCATCAGGTGAAAGAAACCCAGGATGACAAAGAGCGTAATGAAATAGAAAGATTAAACGATATGCTGGAGGCAGTACTTAACTATATTTCCGATGATGAAATCGAGGTCATTGATATCGAATATTTACTCAACAATACGGATGGTCTGCGTGAATGGTGGGATCAATACCGCGAAAGAAACAGGAAAAATATTGAAGAGGAAATAGTACAATCATTAGGCAGTCTTTCGATTGAGGCGTTAGAGGAGCTAAGAGAGAAAATCAGAGGGAAAGAAAAAGAATAAAATGGTGTTAATGAAAATTTACAAAATTGCCGAAATTGTTTAATTTCTGCTTTACAATCCTATGATAAGCTTTAAATATAAGGGATTTCTCAATTTAAGGAGTGTTGGCGATGGTTTACAAAGTCATCATTAATTTCTTTTTGGTATGTGCCCACTTCTATCTGTTTTAACGAAAGTTAAAAAATTCTTAACAGAACCAGGCAACGAATTTTATATTTCTCTATTAATCTAAATACTAAGCAGGATAGCACGTGTGGCTATCGAGGCAATCAGCGAAGGTGGGGCTGATTGTTTTTTTTTGTGAACGTTGTTTCTTCAGAAAAAGTAAGGAAATGATATACAGTTTGATTCCAGGTCACCAATTTCACTCTGACAGAATACAATGATTAGACCACTTGATTCAGTCAGGAGGAGTAGAGATGTCACTGAAAAATTATGCGATTTTGTTAAAAATCCTGGGACCTGCTGTGTTTCTTGTGCCGATCTTTTTAAAGGGAATGGGATATATTAAAAGCATTTCACCTGCTATTATGTTTAGTTTAATTGCTATCGGAGTAGTTTTGTTGATCGCAGGGAATATTTGTGAGGCAAAGGCGATCCGGTCCGGTGAATATCGCAGGTGGAGAAGAAGAATAAAGTGAGAAACGAGTTTCAGATTCTGAAACTCGTTGGTTTTTTTACAGAAGAAACGATTAAAAAAGGCTTTCGTAGGGAGTGGTACTAATTCGCTTTTCTGCAAGACGCTTTCGCAAAAATTTATGGTCGCGTTTTGGTGTTGCCAATATATAACCACGGATGACTAGTTCCTGAGTGATTTGGCCCGCATTTTCCATAAGCGCCAGCTCACCGATTTTACCAGCAATCTTATGTCTTGCAACATCTCTGAACAATTCAGGTACCGGGCTAACCAAATCTTCGAGCAATACCTTTTGGTCCTCCGTCCAAAGATGCCTAGTCTGATTTACATAATACTCTTCCCAATCCATATCTGATTTCCCGTCGTCCTTAGGCAGCTTTTTCAAAAATTTGCGGAACATGAAAAAGCCGCCAATCGCGAATAAGCCGACCAATACTACGACCCAGAATAAAATAAACCATAAAAACCAACCTTCGAGCTGATACATAACCCTTCACCCACACATTTCTACTATCTTTCCTTCATTATAATATCCGGTTTCAAAGGAGACAAGCCTTGTGACAATTAAGTTAATACACTTGTAAAATCGACAGCTTCTAAGTATAATAAAATTTGTTCTTTCATAAGGGGCTGATTGGGGTGCTGGTGCCCTCCACGGTCTTCAAAACCGCTTGTGACCTGCGTGCCAGGTTAGCTGGGTTCGATTCCCAGGCGGTCCCGCCAATATAATACATTTTTTTACCGCACAGGAAATTACTTGTGCGTTTTTTGTTTTATTTTGGCTCGTGACAGTCATAAATTAAGTTTGGATGCTGTTCTAAAATCTGATATTGTTATTACTCACTTCCTAACTGTTTATAAAAATAGGTTTTTAATAGTATCTAAAAAAATACTCTTGTCAAAATTTTTTGTCGAAATATTTTTATTTTAAGACATTGATTCGTTCAATGAATAAAGTTATTATAAAAGTGTACCAAGTGTCACAAAAAAATTCTTGGAACAAAAAATTTTTATAAAGTTTATTCGCTCATTGAAGGAATAAACTTAGCTGGAGGAGGAATATGAACCAAATAATCAGAAGGGGAAACAAGGATTTCATTAAGGAATTAAACAGATCTCTGGTAATAGATGAAATTAGGCTGAAGGGGCCAATATCCAGGACGGATTTATCCGTCAATACAGAATTGGGTTTATCAACAATTACAAACATTATCAGTGAACTCATGAACGAAGGGTTGATTTGTGAGGTAGGATCCGGTAATTCCAATGGTGGAAGAAAGCCAGTATTACTAACACTAAAGGGAATGTCCAAAAAAGCAATTGGCATCAAGATTGAAAACACACGTCTACTCATAAGCACCTCAGACTTGAATGGCAAGTTAGATTATAAACAGACCATTCTCTTTCCGCAGAAATTAACCGCACAAGATATCACTTCATTGATTATCACCGAAATAGAAAAAATTTATGAACTTTATACTGGTATTGAGTTTTTGGGAATTGGGATAGCTGCATCCGGTTTGGTGGATTCAGGAAAACTTACTATTATCGATTCGCCAATAGTAGGTTGGGAGAATATCAAATTTAAGGTTTTAGAGGAAAAATTCAATATCCCAGTCTTTTTGGAAAATGATGCAAACGTCTTTACTCTTGCTCATCTTTGGAGAGGAATCGGGAAGGAAAACCATACAATTATTGGAGTAACGGTGGGTATAGGGATAGGGGCAGGCATTGTCATAGACAGGCGAATTTATCGCGGAGAGTTTGGAGGAGCCGGAGAACTGGGTCATCTCATTATCCAGAGAGAAGGGACTCCATGTTATTGCGGCCAACGAGGATGCTTGGAAATGTACGCATCAGACCACTATCTAGTAAGTGAAATTGCCCGGTTAAAATCACTTGGGGCAGACTCCCAACTTGTCAAATATAAGAATATCAACTTGTCGTCTGTATCCCGTGAAGCAGAAGCTGGAGATTATTATGCAAAGGAAATATTAATTAGACAAGGTGAAAACCTTGGTATCGGTTTAAAAAATATGGTCAATCTATTTAATCCTGGCGCCATCATTTTGGGTATGGAAGGATTGGATCACTCTGAATATCTGATAAGAGGGATCAAGAGAGAACTGAATACTCATTTCTTTGTTAAGCACCCGAAACAGTTGGATTTATTTTTTTCTGATCTTGGAGATGATGCATGGTTAATTGGAGCCTGTGCACTTGTTCTGGATGAATTCTTTAAAATTCCAATCTATAAATAAATGAATTTATTAGGAGGAGTTATTGAATGTTTAGTAAGCGTTTACATTTGTTAAGTTTAATTATGGTACTTCTGCTCCTTTTTGTAACTGCATGTTCTGGCGAAAAAACTACTAACGAAACACAGAAGGAAGCGGACGCACAAAAAAAAGAGGTCACACTCACATTCTGGCACGGCTATAACCCTGTGGAAGCAAAGCATTTTGAAGAAAATGTTATCCCGAATTTTGAGGAGGAACATCCAGGAGTAAAAATCAAGTCAGTAGCTGTTCCGTACGATCAATTCTATCAAAAGTTGATTACGTCTATTTCGGGTGGTACGGCCCCTGATATGATCAGGGCAGACCTGGCATGGGTTCCTCAGCTTGCAAAGCTGGATGCTCTTGAGCCTCTTGACCAATTGATGGATGATTTCAACACTTATAAAGATAGTGTTTTTCCAGGTACATTGAGCCCGAATAAATGGAAGGACCATTATTATGGCCTGCCGCTTGATACGAATACACGTGTTCTTATGTGGAATAAAAAAATGTTCGATGATGCAGGTATAACTGCTCCTCCAAAAACGCTGGATGAATTTTATACAACTATCGAAAAGCTCTCTAAAGAGGGAAAAGAATGGGGATATGCAGAGGGAGGAACAGGAGGATGGAATGTACTGCCCCTATTATGGAGCGCTGGAGGGGGAGTTACTGACGAAAACATGACCAAATCTACAGGCTATTTGAATAGCCCGGAGAGTGTGCAATTCCTTGAAAAATTGGTTGAGTTGAATAAAAAAGGTAATTTGGGTCCTTCAATCCTTGGAGGAGGATTAGGTACTGCCGATGGATATGCGCAAGGGAAATATGGAATGATCCTAGATGGACCTTGGATGGTACCGATTTTTAAGGATCAATACCCAGACTTTGAGGTTCAAATGTCCTTAATACCAGAAGGCAAGGGTGGGTCTGTATCGGTAGTTGGCGGAGAAGACATTGTGCTGTTTAAGCAATCTAAAAATAAACAGGAAGCTGCTGACTTCATTCGTTTCATGCTTTCCAAGGACACACAGCTTTCAATGGCTGATGTAGGACAAATTCCAGTCCTGCAGGATTTGGCAGAAAGTGATTATATGAAAAATCACGAATATTATGGAATTTTTATGGAACAGTTGAAAACAGCAAAAGCTCGCACACCGCATCCTGAGTGGAACAAAATTGATACTGCGATTTCCGAGGCGGTTCAATATGCTTTGCGAGGCGATAAATCTCCAAAAGATGCCTTGGATGAAGCAACTGTGAAAGTTGATGCCATCTTGGCCCAATAAGACTGGTGGGGAGAGATTCTCTTTACAAGGCTCTCCCCTGTAGTTTAAAGATAAAGAAAGGGACTGGAATACATGGAGAAAGATTTATATCGTTCAAAACAAGTTATTTTCTTTATTCTCCCGGCTATGTTTTTCTTTTTAGCCTTCAATACTTACCCAATACTGAAGGCACTGCAAATGAGCTTCTACCAATGGAATATCTTAATGCCAAGTGAAAGCGAGTTTATCGGCTTTGATAATTATTTACAGGCAATGAAAGATCCGGTTTTCTGGACGTCTTTAAAAAACAGCATCATTTATACCACAGTAACCGTTCCATCCCAAATGGTACTAGGGTTATTCGTTGCGGTGCTACTTGACCAGAGTATTAAAGGCAAAGCTTTTTTTCGTACACTGTATTATTTACCGGTCATCACTTCCTGGGTAGTTGTATCACTATTATTCAAGTACCTGTTCAACAGCCAGGCAGGGTTAATCAATTATATATTAAAAGATTTCCTGCACATTATTCCTTCCTATATCAACTGGCTTCAGGAGCCGGGTACTGCATTGGCAGTCATAATGCTTTTAGGTATCTGGAAAGGAGTGGGATGGTCAATGGTAATTTTCCTGGCGGCCCTACAGAATATTCCGGAGGATTTGAAGGAGGCAGCCACAATAGACGGCGCTAGTCCTATACACTTCTTTTTCAAGGTGACTCTACCGCTTTTAAAGCCGACCATAGCATTTATTTCCATCATGCTAATCATCGGGGGATTTAATGTCTTTATCTCCGTTCTCCTCATCACTGGTGGGGGACCGCTCCAGAAGACCGAGGTGCTACTAACCTATATGTATAATCAGGGCTTTGGAAATCTTAACTTTGGTTATGGAGCTGCTTTATCCTATATTTTGGGAGCGATTATATTCATTATTAGTGCCGTGCAAATGAAAATATTTAATAAACCTGTAGATATGTAGGAGGAGAAGATGAGAAAACAAAAATTTTTATTAAAAACCGTTGTATATGTCCTCCTTTTACTTGGTGCTACAATTACAACTATCCCATTTCTTTATATGGTGTCGACTTCCCTAAAAGGACAAACATATGTATTTGAAGTACCGCCAAAGTTTATACCTACTGATCCGACATTGCAAAACTTTTCAGATGCCTGGAATTCGAATAATTTCCAAGGATATTTTATGAATAGTGTTTTTGTATCGGTTTTAACAACTGTTATCGTCCTGATATCATCTTCCATGCTTGCCTTTGCTTTTGCTAGATTTCATTTTAGGGGCAAAAGGTTTCTGTTCATGATCATCTTGCTTACTCTCATGATTCCGGGAATGATGTTGATTATTCCGCAATTTATCTTAGCAAAAAATCTTGGGTTGTTGAATAATTTGTGGGGACTTGTATTTGTTTATGTGGCCATGAATATAGCGGTCAATACATTTTTGCTTCGTGGTTTTTTTGAAGGGATTCCTAGGGAACTTGAGGATGCTACGAGGATTGATGGCGGCGGATTCTTTACTATTTTCTTCAAAGTAGTGCTACCACTTTCGAAGCCGGCACTGGCAACAGTCGCTATTTTCACTTTTCTTTTTGGCTGGGATGAATTTGTGTGGGCAGTCATTTCGATTAATGAACCAGAAAAATATACTTTGCCCGTTGCGATTGCTACTTTCCATGGCGCTCATCAAACCCAATGGGGATTGGTCTTTGCTGCCTCTTTATTTGCGATTTTTCCAGTTATTTTAGCATTCGTTTTGCTTCAAAAGCATTTTATTAAAGGACTTACAGCAGGGTCGGTCAAAGGCTGATCCACGGAAAGGCGGGTAAATGTTTTGAAAGTACAGAAAATTCTGGATTTATATCCCTTAAAAGCACAATTCAAGCCAGGTGAGAAACCGATGTTTAGGGTTGAACTGGAAGAAATTCATCCAGGGTCAGTGTTGGATGTGGAAATTTCTCACTTAAACAATATAATTTTTCATGAAAAATATTCAATTCAAGGAGAGGAGATCATAGATTTTGAACTTGAAAAGCAGGATTTTGAACAAACAGGATTTGGAATAAAGGTGGATTTACTCGATTTGGAAGGCTTGACCAGTGATTCAAAGTCTTCTGCATTCGATGTAGCCTCCCATTGGAACAAGTCACCAAGATACGGATTCCTATGTGAATTTCATCCCGAAGAAAATGGAAAACTCAAAGATTTGGACATTCTTAATAAACTCCATATTAACATTGTTCAATTTTATGACTGGATGTACAGACATGACCAATTAGTGCCGGAAGATAATAACTTTACTGATCCGCTTGGAAGAAAGCTGTCTTCGGATGTTATAAAGGAAAAGATTTTTAACGCCAATCAAAAAGGTATGGCCACAATTGCTTATGGTGCAATCTACGCTTCTCTTAAAGATTTCTTTGAAAAGCATTCCGAATGGGGGCTTTACCAAAATGATGGGATTCCCTATTCCTTGGTGGATATCTTTTACATTATGGATATTTCCTCTGACTCAAAATGGAATGATCATATCATAAATGAGTTCAAAAGAGTAATAGAATATGGCTTTGATGGGATACATATGGACCAATATGGTTTCCCAAAAAAGGCATGGAACCAGCAAGGTAATCTAGTTGATATGTCAGAAACTTTCGCCCCGTTCATTAACAGAACAAGAGAAGAATTATCTGAAATTAACCCGGATGTTGGTCTCATTTTCAACAACGTCGGGAACTTTCCCACCTATGCGACTGCAGATGCCAAGCACGATGCTATTTATATTGAAGTTTGGTCGCCAATCAACTCCTACCCTGAACTAAAAGTCCTCATTGATCAAACAAAACAGTACTCTGGAGACAAACAAGTTATTCTCGCGGCTTATCTTGCACCCTTTAATCATCGCAAAGAAGGGTTCAACCAGCAAGCAGCTGAGAACGGAGCTCTTACTGCCATGGCAACAATATTCGCAAATGGCGCCTACCATTTGCTCATTGGAGAAGAATATAAGGTCCTTACCGAAGGGTACTACCCGAATTACGGGGAAATGAGTGAGACATTTAAAAGGAAAGTAAGGTCCTACTACGATTTTATCGTGCAATACCAGGAGCTTTTGTTCGGGAAATTCGTCGATATCTCCTATACGCATACAGGAGGATACAACAATGAGATAGGCCGCGATAATGAAATTGAATTTCAAGGGAAGGATATTCGATTTTCCCCTTCAGGTGAAGCAGGAACTGTATGGACGATTGTAAAGGAAAACAAACGTTTCCTGGTTATCCACCTCCTTAACCTCAGCAATTATAAGGATAACTTGTGGAACACAGCGAAAGAAAGTCCGCCAGTTCCGATTTCAAATGTAAAAGTGAGAGTTCTAATGGAAGAAAATGTCCAGGGAGTATTCTTTGCAACACCGGATTCAAATGAATGCCAGCCAATCGAACTCAAACCTAAAAAAGTAAAGGGTTCAAATGGGTTTATGCTCGAAGTAAATATCGAAAAGCTTGAGGTCTGGTCGGTTCTTTGTTTTTCGAAATCAAATAAACAATCGGGGTGAAGAGATGAAACGATTTTTGGCTCTTTTGTTAATCGTGATTTTAATGGTACCGTTTATCCCTCTGCAAAAAGAAAAAGTTGTTCATGCAGCTACATTGTTAAATGTCTTAAGAGTGTTTACTGATAAAGCCAGATATAATCCCGGTTCAAATGTAAATGTAACTGCTGAGATATCTAATAATACCTCACAATTATGGAGTGGTGATGTCTATTTAGATGTGTACCATTTGGACTACAAGCAAAGTTCCCAAATCAAACAGCTAAGCTTAAATCCAGGGGAGACAAAAAATATTAGTTTTATTTGGACAGCTCCAAGTACTGACTTTCAGGGATATTTTGTTCAGGTAACAGCTTCTGGTGCTGTTGGAACTACGGCAGTGGATGTATCAAGTAAATGGACACAATATCCACGCTATGGTTTTCTTACTGAATACCCCGTGGGAGAAAATAGTTCGGTTACAAATTCTCGCGTGAAGCAATCGATAGAGGATTATCATGTAAATTCTTTTCAATTTTATGATTGGATGTGGCGTCACGAAAATATGATTAAGCGTACGAATGGAACAATTGACACTCAATGGAATGATTGGAGTGGTAAATTAACGATTTCCTGGTCAACTATTCAAAACTTAATCAATTCCGCGCATCAATATAATGCCGCTGCCATGCCTTATACCATGAATTATGCTGGTTTGCAGGATTATGAACAGATTTCCGGAGTTAGTCCCCAATGGGGCATGTATTACGACAATGCACATCAAAGCCAATTAGTTTTTGACTTTGTAGATAATAAACCGGAGACTAATTTATGGCTCTTTAACCCAGCAAATCTAAATTGGCAGAATCACATTTTTGGCCAATACAGAGATTCAATATTAACCGCCGGATTCGATGGGATTCACCTAGATCAAATGGGAGAAAGAAGTGATCCATTTGATTATAATGGCAACGTAATTGATTTAGATAATTCTTTTTCCGGATTTATTAATAATCTTAAAAGCAACCTTCTATCAAACGGTTTAGGGAATAAGGCTGTAACATTTAACATGGTTGATGGTGCTGTTGGTGGATGGGCAGTAGGAGATGTAATTTCAAACGCAAAAACCGACTTTGATTATAGTGAAATTTGGGGTAAGGCTGACGAATACATGGAGCTTAAAAATTATATCTACGATGTAAAAAAACAAAATGGACGTAAGCCACTGGTCATTGCTGCTTACATGAATTATGAGGAAAACACTGGAACAAGATATGAGGCTGAAAATGCCCAATTAACAAATGTAGGGACAAACACGAATCATAATGGTTATTCAGGTTCTGGATTCGTTGACCTATTTGGAGAAACTGGAGATAAAGTTGAATTCTCTATTTCTGTACCTGAAGATGGAAAATACAGCCTAGTGTTCCAATATGCAAATGACACCGGGGATACCTCAACTAGAAGTGTTTATGTTGATCAAAAAGATATTCAGCAAGTGGAGTTCCTTGATCAAAATGGTTGGGATACGTGGGCATTTGATTCTTATGCAATGGTGGAATTAAAAGCAGGCACACATACAATTTCTATTCAGAAAGATCAGGATGATAGTGGATTTATTAATCTAGATAGTTTAACACTTGGAACTTTTAATGAACCATCTGTTCGGTTAACAGATGCTGCACTTGCTGCTAGTGGTGCTTTCCATATTGAGATGGGCGAAGGCGATCAAATGTTGGGACATCCTTACTTCCCTAATAAGAGTAAGCAAATGAGGAATTCACTGAAGAATTCCATGAAAAATTACTATAATTTCATTACAGCATATGAAAATATTCTTTTTGATAAAGATGTTATTTCTAATGATTCAGGAAAACAGTTTGTTGATATTTCTGGCGAAGTAGTTAGCGGAGATGCTAGCAGCAATTCTATTTGGTCCATTTACAATAGAAGTAAGGACTATAATATTGTCCACTTAATAAATCTGACAAATAATGATACAAAATGGAGAAACAGTGCCTCAGAGCCTTCAGTAAAATCTAATTTACAGACAAAGGTATATATTGGAGGGAATGAAAACATTTCAAATATCTACTTAGCCACGCCTGATATTGATGGTGGGAAGTCTAAAGAACTAGCCTTTACTAGCGGAACTGATAGTAAGGGGAAATTTGTCTCCTTTACATTACCTTCTTTAAATTATTGGGATATGATTTATATGAAAAGAAGTTTCACAAACCCGGTGAATGACATTTATGAAGCAGAGAAAGAAGTTTTAAGTAATGTTGCTGTAAACAATAACCATTCTAATTTTACAGGAAGTGGTTTTGTTGATCAATTTGCTGAAGTAAATGATGGTGTATCCTTCACGGTAAATGCAGTTGAGCAGGAAGACTATGTTTTAAGGTTCAAGTATGCTAATGGAGGCAGTAACGCTACAAGGGATGTTTATATCGATGGCAGTTATGCTGGCACTGTAAATTTAAAGAATAGTGGCAACTGGGATTCATGGCAATATGGAGAATTAACCGTTAATCTACAGGCCGGCTATCATTCAGTGGTACTCTGGTATAACTCTTCCAATGGTGGAGCAATCAATTTGGATCACCTCGACTTGGACAAAGCTTATATTTGGGAGTTTGATAGGCAGATTACCTCTGTTCCGGCTGGATATAGGGTTGTTTTCCGGGTTGGGGAACAGGGTTGGATTCACTGGGGGACAAATGGGTGGCAGAATATAACCGACACACCATTAACTAGTAATGGATCGAAAAACTCTGAAGAGGATTTTGAAAGCTCCGTTGGTCCATTTTCTTCAGGTACTACCGTTGATTTTACATTTCTTTGGGATGACAATAATAACGGAATTATAGAAACAAATACTGATAGATGGGAAGGAAAGGATTACCATTTAAGCATACAGTAAGGCAAAAGTCGAAAGGGGATATAAACAATGTTGGGGATGTTAAAATCTAAGGTTTTTCCAATAACGCTTAGCATTATATTGGTTGTTTCTCTATTTATTCCGCAATTAATCTCCGTAAAAGCATTATCTACAACAATGCCTACGGATGAATCTGCGACAAGCTTGTATATGTCCAACTGGAAAAATAGTGTAAATCTTTGGATGGCGAGCAAACTTTCTCAAAATGACACTGGAAATTACGGGCCGCGCATAGGTGAAATGAGGATAGCCAATGATTATGCAACAAATCAAATAAAAGATTATTCCTCATTTTTCAGGGATGAAACAAATGGTGTCAAGTATACCCAGCCTCATAACTTCGCTTCACAAGCTTACTACGATGAGAATGGTATTCTCAGGACGAAGTATTTAAATTATGGAAGTAGCCAGTTGCCAATTGAGGTTACAAAAGATTTTGCGATGGTTCCCAACCAGGATTTCATGGTAGCAACGTATACTTTTAAAAATAGTGGCACCTCATCAATTGATTACAATGTCCTGGAACAAATACATGTTAACAACAAATCTATCGGTAATGGAAACTATCAAAACCATGCATGGTACGATTCTTCTAAAAACGCCATGTATGTTGATATGTCAAGTTCTGGACAATATTATATTGCTCTAGGGGCTTTCCAAAAAGCAGATAGTTTTCAGGTGGCTAATGACCGAGACGCGAATTTAGGTAATATGACAGTTGCACCTTGGTATACATTTGATAATAATGGAACACTGAAAAATAACTCGGATATTTATGCGGAAGATATAAGCGTTGCATTTCAGGATAAAGTAACCATCCCAGCAAATAGCTCAATATCCATTTCGTTTGTCGCTACTGTACAAGATACATTGTCCAAAGCTCAAGCAGCTGTATCCACCGCTACGTCCCAGTCGGTCAACTACTGGTTTACACAAACAACTAACTCATACAGTAATTGGTTGAAAAGCGGGAAGACAGTTAATTTTGATGATGAGGGATTAAATCTTGCTTATAAAAGAGGATTAGTAACAATCAAAAATGCTATAAATCCAAGTTACGGAACCACACCTGCTACCACTAATCCCATTGCATATGGATATAAAGTTTGGGCTAGGGATTCCGCTGTAACGGCTATGATATTGGACCAGGCAGGATTTTACGAAGATGCTAAAAAATATTGGTATTGGTTACAAGATCGGCAGGAAGCGGACGGTACCTTTAAAACGACCTTTGATTACTGGACTAACAACTATGTTTCATTTGTTGAACCAGAACATGATTCCATTGGTATTTTTCTTGTTGGTGCATACCAGCACTATAAATTAACTGGCGATACTACTTTTCTAAATAACATTTGGACCAAATATAAAAAGTCTGCCGATTTTGTATGGTCCCACCTAGGTTCCAATCCTTATGGATATGGAGAAGCGGATGCTAGTATTTGGGAGGAGCAAATAGAATATAACGGATTTACCCAAGCATTGTATGTTGCTGGCCTAGACTCAGCACAGCATATGGCGAGAGCGATGAATTTAAGTGATCTTGCAGACAACTATAATGGAGCATCCAGTAAAATTAGATCGAATATCCAAAAGAACGATAGTTGGAATCCAAGTGGCCTTTGGAATGATAGTAATGGATATTTTAATCGAGCAGTCAATACAGATGGTACACCAAGGACATTAGTAGATGCTTCTTCCAACGCTTTAATGGTATATGGGGTATTGGATTCATTGTCATCGAGGGCAAACAGCCATGTGAATAAAATTAAAACGAATCTTCAACATGATAATTACGGGGTATCAAGGTACGATGGAGATACGTTTTATTACACTGCTTCGTTCAGCCCGGCTGGTAACGAAGCATTGAGTGATGAACCAACCTGGCCGCAAATGAGTTCCTATATCGCTTTGCATCATATTTACAGAGGAGAAAAACAGACAGCACTGGAGTACCTGAAATGGATTGTATCCCGTATGGGCGCTGGGTATATGGCACAAGGTGAGGCAGTCTCAAGGGTGACCTTTAAGCCTCTACAGAGTACTATGGTTGAACCAGTAACGGCAGCTTGGTATATAGGAACTGCCTTGGCTTACGAAGGGAAAGCTGACCTTAGGATTATTCCCCCTCAGTATAATGCAGGGGCATATAAGAGTATCAATATTACTTCCAACGTAGTAAATGATTTGGCCCAATGGAACAATGTCCCATATTATAAAGACAATATGGGAGACACCATTTCCGGAGCTGGGGAAACAGATATTAACAAAGTCTATATAAGCAACGATTCTTCCAATTTATATATCAGGATTAAAAACAAAAGCGGTTCCTTGCCAGGATTTAATACATCCCCTCGTTTTGCAATGATGGTATTTTCGGAAGACTTTAAAAACGCTGCAATAGAAAAGAAAGGTACCGGATTATATGGAGGAAAACTCGACAGGCAAATGAGTTTTATGGTTGGAAGGTGGAGCGATTCAGACAACTACTCTAAATTTTTAGTCGGGAGCGGCAATTGGAACTTTGTAAAACATTTCAACAATGTGATTAATCCACAATGGAGCACATCCTCGGGAGATATGGAAATGGTAATTCCATTATCCGAATTTTCAAGTTCCGGAACCGTCAACAATGGGGATTGGGCAAACATTAATGTAGTCATTGCCCGACAGGATCCCAGTTCTCTAAACTGGTCCGAAGATGATGTCTCTGCCCTACATTATCGTATCACTACTTCTGGCGAACAATGGACATACGGAAACGTGGAATAATTTTATGGAAGAGGGGCTTTTGCCCCTCTTTTGACAAATATTATAGAGGAGTCTTTGGAATGGAAATGCGTTGTAATGAAAAAGAGTGGTGGAAAAAGAGTGTAGTCTACCAAATATATCCGAGAAGTTTTTTGGACTCGGATGGGGATGGAATAGGGGATATTGCTGGTAAAGGGATCGATGGCTTCAGGATGGATGTGATAAACTTTATTTCCAAGGCGCCTGGTCTACCAGATGGGGAAATGAAAGAAGGCAGGTTCTATGGGGACGGGGGCCCTATTTTATAAATGGGTCTCGAATCCATGAATATCTTCAGGAAATGAACAAGGAAGTCTTATCGAAATATGACATTCTTACCGTAGGGGAAATGCCAGGCGCAAGCCCCGAGGATGCAGTAATTTACACGAATCCGATAAATAAAGAATTAAATATGGTTTTTACATTCGACCATATGGATCTTGATAGCGGACCGAAGGAGAAATGGGATATTAGACCCCTAAACCTAGTTAGGCTTAAGGAACATTTTGAAAAATGGCAAACAAAATTATATGGAAATGGCTGGAATAGTCTATATTGGAATAATCATGATCAACCAAGAATCGTCTCCCGTTTTGGGGATGATCAAAAATATCGGATAGAATCTGCCAAGATGCTTGCCACCTGTTTACATATGCTTCAGGGAACACCTTATATTTATCAAGGCGAAGAAATAGGGATGACAAATGTGAAATTTCAAACAATTGAGGATTATAGGGATATTGAAACATTGAATATGTACAATGAAAAACATTCGATGGGAATACCAGATAATGAGATAATGAAGGCAATCTATGCCAAAGGGAGAGATAATGCCAGGACTCCAATGCAGTGGAGTAATCAATTAAACGCTGGATTTACCCACGGGAAGTCCTGGATTAAGGCAAATCCGCGATATCGGGAAATCAATGTAGCGCAGGCATTAACTGATCAACATTCCATCTATTATCATTATCAACAGCTTATCTTCCTAAGGAAAAAACTCGGCATCATTACAACAGGTGATTTTAATCTCCTTTTAACGGATTTCCGAAAGAAGTCTCCCATCCTCAAGGAATGGGAAGGGCTAAAGCCCAATGAGTAGGTGG
>NZ_JXIQ01000104.1 GCF_000934845.1 Mesobacillus subterraneus | reverse complement strand
AAGCAGGAGAAGGAAACGGCGAGTAGAAAGGTGCTTGCCACTAGGAAGTTGCCACAATCAGAAAGGGGCTTGCGCTTTTCTATCTTCCAATTCGTTATCAAACTGCCAAACGAAGGGATTTGCTTCTTCCAATCGCTGGCCAATTTGCATTTTCATTAATATTGTCCGAACTTGTCTCATATATTTATAGAAGTAAATGAGTCAGGATTGGGAGAGAGGCTATGAGTACTTTTTTAAAAGGGATGTCGATCCTCGTGATTGCTACTTTTCTAGGTGAAGTAGTGGAATTCCTCGTCAATATGATTCTTGCTCGCGAGCTTGGGGAGAGTGGGATGGGGCACTATATGACGATCTTGCCGACCATTTTCTTGTTTATGCTGCTGGCAAATTTTGAATTGCCAGTGTCAATATCCAAGATGATTGCCGAGCATGATGAATCATACCATCGAAGCATGATGCAGCATGCCCTCAGGCTGGCTGTGGTGTTTACATCGGTGCTGCTGGTTTTGGCTGCTATCGTACTCCCGATCATTCCGGTATTCCATGACTATCATCCCTTGCTGAAATGGGTTGTTCTGTCGCTCATCCCCGTTATGACGATTACCGCGGTTGCCAGAGGGTTTTTCATGGGAAAACAAGAGATGGCGAGGATCGCAGTCTCTCATTTCCTGCGTCGGGCTGTTCAGCTTGCATTGTTAACGGCTTTATTCCAGTATTTCGAGTTTAACAGCGAAACCGCACTGCTCGTGGCTTTTTGCACGCTTGCCGGGAGTGAATTCGTCGTATTCCTGTATTTATTGCATCACTTCATTATGTCCTATCAAAAAATCAGAAGAGTGCCTGGTAAGACTGTAAGTGGACGAGAAGTCAGAAAAAATTTAGTGGAAGTGTCTGTTCCGACGACAGGACTGAGAATTTTTCACTCCCTGACCCATGCAGTCCAGCCTTTCTTAATTAAATTTGCGATTGTTAGCGCGGGACTAACACCTGAAATGGCAACGGAACAATTCGGGATGATGGCGGGAATTGCGATGACGATTGGTTTTTTTCCTGCATTCATTGCCCAGTCCTTTCTGATCATCCTGATTCCGACCGTTTCCAAGGCTTATGGGGAAAAAGAATTCGTAAAGCTGCAGAAATTGCTCCAGCAGGTAATGCTGCTAACCTTATTTTATGGATTGCCAGCAGTAACAGCCTTTTACTTTTTGGCTGAACCATTAACGATGACTTTTTTTCATTCAGAACAAGCGGCAGTCTTTTTGCAGCTGCTCGCACCTTACTTCCTGTTCCATTATTTTACGATCCCAATGCAGGCCTATCTAATCGGGCTTGGGCTAGTGAAGGATGCCTTTCTTCATTCCGTCTATGCAACGATCCTTACTTTCACGCTGATTTATTTGCTCGGCACTAGGCCAGGCCTGGGAATGGAGGGAGTCATCATTGGCATGAATACAGGAAGTATGGTCATCTTGCTGCTCCATTATTTGACGATTTGCAAGAAGATTGGCATCACTTGGCCAACCAGGAACATCGTTAGAGATTCACGGTTTTGAGACTTCCACCCCTAAAGGGGGTGCTATCGCACCGTAGTGGGCTTTCCCGTTCGGAAAATCTGTAAAAGGAATTCAAAAGATTTTATAGAATTAATAACTAAACCGAAGTTTTTACGGGGAGTGATGGTTTGGAAAAAATAATGCGAGGACATCATCTCCTCTGTGTGCATGGTTTCAGAGGGATGGGCTACAGTGCGGAATTTATTAACAAAATGGAAGCGATTGTGAAGGATATCCGTGATCCCGGACAGGACTTTTACATAAAGGTGGTTGCTGCATTCGATGACGCCTGTATGTCCTGTCCGCACCGAGGACTTGAGATTTGCGAAGCAAGTGAAGGTTCCAATGAACATGTGTTATCAATGGATGGAAAGGTAATCAATCATTTAGGACTGGTGGCGGGTCAGCGCTATTTAAAGTCAGAACTTGTAAACTGGACCGCCGAAAAAGTTAAGCCTGATGACCTTGATGAACTTTGTAAAAACTGCTCCTGGCTCCAATTTGGGGTCTGCAAGGAAGGGATAGCGCAGCTGCTTAGAGAAAATCAGAGCAAGTAACTCAATGGAATAGGAAAAAGATGCCTGAAATTCAGGCATCTTTAAATTTTTCCTCCATTTTCGGGTTATTGCCGTATAGAATCAGTTTGTCACCTGGTTTTAATTTCGTCTCATGTGCTTTGTTACGGATATTGATTTCGCCTCTTTTTATGAATAAAAGAATTATATCATCTTCTACATCAACAATTTCATCAAATTTTCTATCAGTAAACCGAGAATCTTCATGTATAGTAACTTCCCGTACCTCATCCTCCTTGTCCATTACAAGGACATCACTGATCGGCAAATCAGCCAGCTTATAGTTCTCTTTTAACTCGCTTTTCAATTTTCTTGACAGGAAACGCTGCACGAGTGACATTCTCAATAGTAACAACAAGATAAATAGCCCTCCGGCAACATAGGTGATTTCCATTGTGAAAAATTCATTCTCTAACAGTTTGCTGATAGCTGAAATTATGACAGCCAGTGAGAAAGCCCCGAACAAAATCAAAAATGCGCCAAGACGTCTTCTGACAGGATGATCAATAATTAGCTCAGATTCCCCGGTTGTAAATCCAGTTCCTGTTAACATGGAGATAACCTGGAACCTGGCTACTTTTCGCTCCAAACCAGTAGCAACAAAAATGGAAGTGTTAATTTCAATCACGGTAAACACGATGAATAGGTATATGAAAATGAATAAAATGCCCATTCCCTCGATCCCCCTCGCATTATCTAGTATGGAATGCAAAGGTATAATCTAAACAAAAATAGACCGGGGAATATTCCCCGGACAAATTTTTATCGTTGCTGCTGAAGATTCTCGTTGTAGTAATTCACACCATACATCGCGCCTTCGCTAACCATTTTATTATCTTCTAGATCAAGAGGATCCGGATTGCCGGCTTTTTCTACCGGTAAAACAGCTGACTTCGCTGGCAGCACTTTGTCTTTTAATTGTGTAGCCACCTCGGAAAGCTTTGCTTTATTTTCCGGTTTCAGTGCCATCCACAGGGCTGCAGCTCCAACACCTAACATGACAGCATTTTTGGTTTGCATCGTTTTATCCCTCCTGTACAGACTTTTTCTTCTGTATTACTAGTTACCCGATTGAGTGATTCGAAAAACATTTTTACATAGAAGGTCTGTCAACTATTAGCTTATCCGTTTCAAGCCGATTAATAAGGGGAAAAGTAATAGTTGATGCCATAGGAAAGGGTCTGAGACCATTGGAATACACATTTAACCAAGAAAAATGGAAATGGTTTGATTACAATAAGGATGACGAGGAAAAAGTAAAAAAGTTGGTAGCAAGCAGTTCGCACAGTGGCGAGTGGTTTGGAAATTTACTAGAGCAGAATGAGAATCTCCTCAATCTTAACATTGAGACAAGAGGGAAAGAATACTTTTGGGGCTCACTAATTTATCAGCAGAATATCGAGGAGAAGGGGGAAAAGAATATTTTTCAGTTTTATATCTCAAGGGACTTTTTCATAACGATTAATTTTGATTTCTCGTTTCTTGACGCAAATTCATTTGGCGTACAAAAAAGAATGGATCAGGCAGAAAATGCAATAGAAGGCTTTTTTATTCTACTTGGAGAAATACTGTCGACCTATTTACAAAAGATAGATGGCTATGAAGAACGTCTTAATAATTTATTATGGGAAATGAAGGAGCAAAACAATCTCAAAATCCTCGAGAAAATCTACGAAAACAGGCATGAGCTCTTGATTTGGAAAAATCTAATTGTTCCGATTGTCGAGATAAAACTCATTGCTGAGGAAGCCTATGGAACAGACCTTCAAGAAAACAGGGAATTTAAGCGGGTAGAGACACGGGTCAGCCGGATAAGGATGCTGCTGAGCGAATACCAGCAGGCAATCGATACGATGATCAATCTCGAAGAAGTCGTCTCCACTCACCGTGGGAATGAGATCATGAAGACGCTGACCGTTATGACAATCCTATTCACTCCAGTGACAGCATGGGGAGCCTTGTGGGGAATGAACTTTAAAGTCATGCCTGAACTGGAGTGGAAGTTAGGGTATGCATTCGCAGTAACATTGATCATCGCTTCGACAACAGCCCTCTACTATTATTTGAAGATAAAAGGCTGGATGGGAGATATTCTGAATGTAAAAAAGAAGAACCGTTTCTTTGGGTAAGTTTTAGCAAAAAAAAATCGCCCGCGGGCGATTTTTTTTGTTCAAGTAGCGCCTATCTCATCGAGTCGGCTGAACTTTTGTTATTCAGCTAGTTTGACAAGCATATGGGCAAGGGCATGTTGCTGTTCTTTATTGCCAACCTTCCACAGTTCCTGCAATAGCTGTTCTTCTTTATTGCGCGGAGCGAGGTTTTCGGCGAGGTAACCGGCGACCTTTTCCGCCGTTTTTGCCAATTGTTCTTCATTTAAGCCAGCCGTTTTTCCAAGATTGATCCGCTTGCTTAAATAAGTCCTGAACTCATTAAAATCACCAAGGATTTCATCGGCCTGCTGCGTATCTATCCGCTCTAGCGTTTCGCCTACCTTGCTCGTATCCACTTCGCCATCTTTATGAATGATATGCTCTTTTTCCATGTCTAAAACCTCCTCATTAAGATAGTTATTGTTTACCCTGATGTTCGAATCGAGTAAACATTTGCAAGCGGTAAAAAAGGTGCGGGCCACTTGGCCAGCACCTTTTTTACGCCCGATATCCGGACAATGGGAGGAGTCTTTCGGCTTTGCCAGTCATTTTGACAAGCTTGGGTCAATCGATCTTAAATGTATCGATTTAAGACAAGCGTGCCTTGTGACAGAAACGCAAATCTTCCTCCGCTTGCATAGCCAATGACGTATTCCGAAGTCGCCGTAAAGTCTTTCACTTTAACCAGTCCCTTCTAGTTTTTGTATTGGCCTTGCACTATACATATACCCGGATGAAACAGCCAAAAACACTTCCAACCTACTTAAAAATCAGGTAATTCAGTTAAATAATGGTATATACGAACTCCGCTGAGGACCGCCTTTCCATGAGTTAACTTGACTTTTGCAAAAATAGTTGTCGCCTTGAATTTTGTAGAGAACACTCAGATTGCTAAGAATTTTTGTGATTAAGGAAAATAAATAAAGGACATTTCAACCCTTATGGAGAAATTTGTTGTTACCAAATCCAAAATTTTCATTAAAAAGAATGTTCATGATAACCTTCTATTCCTATATGTATAACTATCATATCCCGCTTTTTGCTTTCAGCAGGTCGCGGATTTCTTTTAACAGTTCTTCTTTGCTATCGGGAGCAGCAGGCTTAGCTTCTTGTTTTTTTCGGTAGCGCCCGATGAATCGAATGAATAAGAAAATGGCGAACGCTGTAATAAAGAAGTTAACAACTGATTGAAGAAACGCACCGTATTTAACCACCTTATAGGTAAGATCGGAAAAATCCGCTCCAAATGTTGCAAGTCCGACAATCGGCATAATAATGTCATCAACCAGTGAGGAAACAATTTTTCCAAAAGCCGTGCCAATGATGACCCCGACAGCAAGGTCCAGCACATTTCCTTTAAAGGCAAATTTCTTGAATTCCTTCCACATTTACTATAAACCTCCTAACATTTGTATCCCTTATATTCTGCGAGAAAGTGGGGGGAAAAGCAAGAGGGCCATTGCTAAACTGACTCTAAACAAAACAGGCAGATGATGATTCCTCTGCCTGTTAATATTTTATTGCGAAAGATTTATAGGTTTCTGTGTTTTCAATCTCGTTCACTTCAATGTGGTCCACTGTGGAAAAGGGATTGCCTCTTCGCACCTCATCAATGAACTTCTCAAGATTATCTTTAGCGCCCGAAGCAAGAATCTCAACGCCACCTTCCCGCAGATTCCGTACCCAGCCTGTAATGCCAAATTGAATAGCTTTCATTTGTGTATAGTAACGGTATCCCACACCCTGAACCTTTCCTGAAACAATAATCTGTAATTGAATCAAGACGTCGCCCCCAGATAAACAATTAGGTTAACAATATAGCTAATATTATATACAATGATTCCTTGATAACTCCATTATAGCATAGTGATTTAGGGTGCATAAGAGAAAAGTTGCCAGTAGCAGAGCCGAATCCCCAAAACCGTTCCATACAAAAACCCAGCCAAACATTATGCCGGCTGGGTTCATATTAGTATTGGAATATTACAGTGCCCAGTCACCATTGCGGAAGACTGGTTCGGCAGTGCCATCGGCTGAGATGCCGTCGATGTCCATTTGATCGGAGCCAATCATGAAGTCAACGTGGGTGATGCTTTCGTTCAGGCCATTTTTAGCCAGCTCTTCTGAAGACATCGTTTTTCCGCCTTCTACACAGAATGCATAAGCACTTCCGATTGCAAAGTGGTTGGATGCATTCTCGTCAAAAAGCGTGTTGAAAAACAGCACATTTGATTGAGAAATCGGCGAATGAAAAGGAACAAGTGCCACTTCGCCAAGATAGTGTGAGCCTTCGTCCGTTGCCACTAACTGCTTAAGGATTTCTTCGCCTTCTTCCGCTTCGACGCTGACGATCTTTCCTTTTTCGAAAGTCAGCTTGAAGTTGTCGATAATGTTGCCGCCGTAGCTAAGCGGTTTCGTACTTGATACATAGCCGTTCACGCCAGTTTTTAAAGGAACAGAGAAGACTTCTTCAGTAGGCATATTGGCCATGAATTCATTGCCTTGCTCGTTTATGCTGCCAGCGCCGACCCAAATATGTTTTTCTGGAAGCTCGACTGTCAAGTCTGTGCCTGGTGCTTTATAGTGAAGCTTCTTGTAGCGTTTGCTATTCAGGTAATCGACCTTCTCATGCAGGGAAGCGTCATGCTCTTTCCATGCCGCAACAGGATCCGGGGTATCAACGCGGACAGCCTTGAAAATTGCGTCCCAAAGCTTTTGAACAGCAGTTACCGTTGAATCCTCAGGGAAAACCATTTTCGCCCAGCCTTCAGAAGGAGCAGCAATAACTGTCCAGCTGACTTTATCAGATTGTATGTATTTGCGGTATTTAGACAGTGCTGTTCCGGCTGCTTTTTGGAAGTTTGCAATACGCTCAGATTGAACCCCTTTTAAAAGATCTGGACTTGATGACACAATCGACATGAAGGCTGCGCCATTTTCAGCCAGTTCTTCCGTTTCACGAGCACGCCACTCAGGATATTCAGTGAAAGCCTCATCGGGTGCCAGGTCGTATTTCGTCCTGTTCACAACATCATCATTCCAGTTCACCACAACGTTCTTTGCGCCTGCTTCGTATGCTTGTTTGGCAACAAGTCGTACAAAATCAGCGGAGTCAATGGTTGTGTTGATGACAAGCGTTTGGTTTTTCTGAATGTTTACGCCAACCTTGACAGCGAGGTCCGCATACTTTGCTAAATTCGTTTGAAAATCACTCATTTATTTCGCCCCTTTTCTGAATCTTCCTTTATATTGTACCGATTTCATGAAAAAAAAGAAACTAGGACAGCTATTATTAACAGAATCAAGCAGCAAATCAAATTAAAGGCCAAACTGCTTCCTATTTTCATACATTCTGAACATCACCCAAAACAGGATCGCGCTTAAGACAGCAAGAACACTCAGAATAGTAAAGGTCCAGCGATATCCGATCCACACCGTAAGCGGAATGCTGATTGGTGCAATCGTCCTTCCAAAGGTATAACGTAAGGATGCAGCTGCGAAATATTGGCCTCGCATTTGCTCCGGCGCTAAATTTGAAATGATGGTTTGCTGCAAGCCTGCCGTCAACAATTCAGCTAAGGTGAAGACGGCCATTGCCAAAATCAATCCCCAAATCCAGTGAGTAGCCCCGAACATTAAAATCGAAACGGCATAAAAAAACGACGACAACACAAATACATTCCGTTCAGGGAATCGCGTGACCCATTTCGTGACAGCTACCGTGAACAGGGCAACAAGCAATCCGTTTTCGGAAAGAATCAAACCAAAGGCCTGCTCGCCATTCACGGTGAACACTTTGCTGCCTAGTTCTAGTATCGTTTGATTATTCACCATATCCTTTGTATAAACAGGGAACAGCAAATCAAGCTGCATGAAAGTTTGCGCTGCGAGAACTCCAGCAATGATGAACAGGAGAAAAACTTTATCCTGAATGATGACCTTGTAATCAGCAAACTGTTCTATAAGGAATTCATACCATTTCCCTTTTTCTGCGCGAGCTTGCTTAGCAGATGCAGGGACAGTTTCGCGCGTCCATTTTGAGAGGACAAGCGCGAGTAAAATGGAGATGATGGCCACTGCAATCATCAATTCAAACCGGTATTTGACATAAAAAATCGTACCGAGGATCGGACCGATGACGACGGCGATATTGATCTGCGTATAAAAAATCGCAAAAACACTGCTGCGGTCTTTTTCCGGGACGACGTCGGCCACCATCGCCTGGCTTGCCGGCCAGTAGATCGAACCGAAAATGCCGACAAGCGTGAAGCAGATAAACCCAAGCATTGGTGACGTGTACCACGGTGAAACAGCATAGGCGAAAATAAGGAAGGCAATCCCTTGCCCAAATGCAGAGAGCACCATCATTCGCTTGCGGCCAAATCTATCGGCCATATAACCTCCAAGCAAATTGGCAAATACCGAGAATAGCTGGGAAAAAATCAGCAAGAAACCAGCCTTGTCTTTTCCGAAGCTTTCGGCAAAATAAATCGTTAAAAACGGAAAAAACATCCAAAATGTTATATTCATCAACGCTTCGCCAAACAGGCGAATCTTCAAGTTGCGATCCCAATCTCTTATCCTCATGATGCTTCTCCTTAGTTTCAAAAAATGACAACCAATAAATATCATACTACTCTATAGGAATTTTTTTCAAGCAAATACTTAGTAAAACAACTTACAAAAAAACAGCACCTACT
Organism: Mesobacillus subterraneus; assembly: GCF_000934845.1. GTDB lineage: Bacteria > Bacillota > Bacilli > Bacillales > Cytobacillaceae > Mesobacillus > Mesobacillus stamsii. The sequence goes on along the minus strand of NZ_JXIQ01000104.1, from coordinate 18,022 downwards.
TAGGTGCTGTTGGAAAAACTATTCTTTATCCTCAAGGGCTGCTTTCAATAAGTCTCCGAGACTCGTGCCAAAATTCGCCTCGGATGGCGCGTATTTTTCCTTGAGTTTACGCTCCTCGCGTTTGGTTACGCCTTTTTGCTTTTTGTCCTCAGCTTTTTCGACAACATTGCAGCGTCGGCACTGGAAATAAGCGCCTGCTTTGCCGTCGTGGATTTCCATCCGCTTGTGGCATTGCGGGCAACGGCGTTGTGACAGCTTAGGGTCCTTATGTTTGCGGTAGCTGCATTCAGAATTTGAGCACACAAGAATGCGACCTTCTTTTGTTTTGCGTTCCTTCATGAATTCTCCACACTCAGGGCATTTAGATCCTGTCAAGTTATGAGCGCGGTAAGTTTTGCTGCTTTTCTTGATTTCGGATACAAGCAGGGAAGTCTGTTCACGAATCCTTTTTTTGAATGCCTTCGCATCGCCTTTGCCATGAGCAATCTCCTCGAGTTTTTTTTCCCATTTTGCCGTCAGCTCTGGGGAAGTGAGTTCATCGTTCACAAGATCAATCAACTGTTTGCCTTTTTTCGTAGAATAGAAGCGGCCATCCTTGCGTTCGACGACCTCCGACGAAATCAGGCGTTCGATGATTTCTGCCCTTGTTGCCGGAGTACCAAGGCCGAATTTCTCCATCTTTGAAAGGATATCCGATTCAGACAAGCGCAAGGGGGCTTCAGTCATCTTTTTGTTTATTGTAACCTGGCCCACAGAGTAGCTTTTGCCTTTTTCCAGATGGGCAAGCGATTGAGTGCTTGAATCATCCTCCTCTTTTCCAAGAACCTTTTTAAAGCCAAGCTCTAGAATATTCGTTTCGCGAGCGGACAATGCTTCGCCCTCGACCTCGAAACTAGCGTGGACAACTTCATACTGATACGCCGGGTAAAATAAAGCCAAGAACCTTCGGACAATTAAGTCATAGAGTTTCCGTTCATCGGGTGACAAATCAGCGAGATGAAGCCGCTCCTCTGTTGGGATGATGGCATGGTGGTCAGTGACTTTTTCATTATTGAACACACGGCGCGCCTGGACCTTGCCATTGTTAGCAAGTGCCGGCTTGGCTTCATCCTTGTAACCGGACATGATTCCCTGAAGCCGGTCCGCCATCGTTGCTTCCATATCAGTCGTCAAATAGCGTGAATCTGTCCTCGGATAGGTGACAAGCTTGTGCTGTTCATACAAGCCCTGTAGCACATTGGACGTTTTCTTTGCTGAGAAGCCGAAGCGTTTATTGGCGTCACGCTGCAATTCTGTTAGGTCATACGGCATCGGTTGTGGATCAGACTTCTGCTTGCGGTCCAGTGATTTCAAGACTGCTTTTTTATTGGAAAGCTTCTGTTGGATTTCTTCTGCTTTTTCTCTGGAAAAAATGCGTTTTTCTCCTTTATGCTCCCATTCTGCACTTAGGGAGCCAACCTTTGCCTGGATGGTCCAGTAATCCTTCGGGACGAATTTATTCATTTCATCCTCACGCTCAAGGATCATGGCTAGGGTTGGTGTCTGGACCCGGCCTGCAGATAGTGGATCCTTATATTTGGTTGTCAAAGCTCGAGAGACGTTCAAGCCGATCAGCCAGTCAGCCTCAGCACGGCAGACAGCTGATTCGTAAAGATCCTCAAACTGCTTGCCAGGCTTCAGGTTCTTAAAACCATCCTTAATAGCCCTGTCCGTTTGGGAAGAGATCCACAACCGCTTGATTGGCTTTCGCCAGTTGATGCGTTGCAGAATCCATCTGGCGACAAGTTCTCCTTCACGCCCGGCGTCCGTTGCGATGATGAATTCGCCAACATCCTTGCGCTCGGCGAGATGCTCAATCGCCTTAAATTGATGGCTCGTCTGTTTGATGACCTTTAGCCCCATTTTATCGGGGATGATTGGCAGCTCCTCCAGCTTCCAAACCTTATACTTCGGATCATAGTTCTCTGGCATCTTGAGTTCGATCAAGTGGCCAAGTGCCCAAGTAACGATGTGTTGATTTCCTTCAAAATAGCTTTTATTTGTTTTAGTGCAGCCAAGCACACGCGCAAGCTCGCGGGCAACGCTTGGTTTTTCTGCAAGGACTAGAGATTTCATAATTGCTCCTTTCAAAAAACAATGCTTTTCTTAGTATAATAGAAAAAACGGAATTTTTGTAATGGGGGAGAGTATGAGCGATTATATTAAAGAAATCCGTGAGTTGATTGGCAGCCGGCCGTTCATCCTGGCTGGTTCTGCTGTTCTTGTTTTTAATAAGGAATATGAAGTGCTGCTGCAGCTTCGGTCTGATACTGGCAGGTGGGGAATTCCAGGGGGTGCAATGGAACCGGGCGAAAGCTTTGAGGAAACAGCCCGCAGAGAACTGTCTGAGGAAACAGGACTTGTCCTTCATAAACTGAAGTTTTTGAATGTGATTGCTGGTGAGGAATATTACTTTCAATATCCAAACGGCGACGAAATCTATAACGCGATCGCCTTGTACGCATGCACTGATTGGGAGGGCGAGCTGCAAATACTCGATGGGGAAAGCAAGGAGCTCCGCTTTTTTGCATTGGACAATCTCCCTGATCTTCAAGGAAGGCCCGAGTTGATCTTAAACAAAATCAATGAATATGGAATACTGCCTGTCATCAGGGAAATTGAGCTGCTTGATGTAAAGGCAGCCGCTGAAATCCTGGAACTGCAGAGAAAGTCATACAGGATGGAAGCAGACTTAATTGGCTCGGACGAAATACCCCCGTTAAAGGAAACATTCGAGCAGCTGCAAAATTGTGGCGAAACCTTCCTTGGCTGTTATATCGATGGCAGTCTCGCTGGTGCGGTTTCTTTTAAAAAAGACGGGGAAGTGATGGATATTCACCGAATGATGGTCCATCCAGACTTTTTCCGAAGAGGAATTGCCAGGAAGCTAATTGCATATTTGGAACAGCAAAACTTCTCCGAAATAATTGTCTCAACCGGCGCTGCAAATGCACCAGCAATAAAGCTGTATGAGAAACTTGGCTTCGATCGCCAAAATGATTCAGTAGTAGGCGGCGGGATGGTGATCGCCAATTTTAAAAAGCGGCAAGATTGATGGTTTCACGCAAAAGAACCGGGCAGCATGCCAGGTCCTTTTCAACATTATTCCTTTATTTTGATTGCAGTTCCGGTGGCGATGCACATCATCATGCCTTCGCGCAGGGTTTCGAAATCAAGGTCGACGCCGATTATCGCATTAGCTCCCATGCGGCGGGCTTTGTCTTCCATTTCGCGAATCGCGATTTCGCGCCCTTCCGCAAGCTTGCTTTCGTATGCGGAACTCCTGCCGCCAATCACATCGGTGACGCTTGCCAAAAAGTCACGCACGACATTGGCCCCCATAATGGCCTCCCCAGAGACAATCCCCAAATAGGTTTCTACTTCTTTGCCTTGCAATGTGGATGTAGTGGATACGATCATTTTATTTCCTCCCCAAATTTGTATACTGAGTGATAAAAAATGGTGTACGAATAACTATACGAATTTTGATACGAAAAGTTTCAAAAATAGAACCCGGCGATTGCCAGGTTCTAAAAATAAGTTATCTTTCCTCTTTCTCGATACGATTTTTGAAAGCTTCCTGGACAACCAGGAATTCCTCGTCTTCCTGCGCCTCAGTTTCAGGCCGCTTAGCTGTAAATGCACCTTCAGGTAAATCACCGGGATGACCTTTTTTCTTATGGTTGAATTCTTTGCCTCTGCTCATTCATGAATCCTCCTTTCTTGTCAAAATAGTTTTTCCTGATGGAACCTGAAATATAAAAAATGAATAGCATAAGATTGGATAGAGACAAATTTTAAGTAAGGAGGGTGCTTGTATGGATGAAAAACTTTATGCTGAAGATTTAGTAAAGTATCCGACTATTTTTTGTGCAAACCTGGATGATCAGGCCCCCCTGTTTTCGGCAGAGGCGATTATCGATGGGGATATCAAAAAAATGAATTTGGAGGATTATCGAGGAAAATGGGTTATTTTATTTTTCTACCCGAGCGATTTCACCTTTGTCTGACCGACAGAACTGGCGGCGGTCGCTGCCATTTATCCGTATATTAAGGCGCTTGGAGCAGAGATGATGTCGATCAGTACCGACAGTATTTACAGCCATTGGGTGTTTAAAGAAATATCGCCTTCCTTGAAAAATGTAATATTCCCAATGGTCAGTGACAGAACCCAGGTCATTAGCCGGGCATACCGGGTTCTTAATGCTGCCTCCGGGGCAAGTTTCAGGACATCGGTATTCATCGACCCGGAAGGAATCATTAGAACAAAGCTGACTTATCCTGATGATGTAGGCCGGAATCTTCCGGAACATGTCAGAATCCTTCAGGCACTGCAATTTGCAAAACAAACTGGTGAAGGCGTACCGGCAAACTGGATGCCCGGCCAGCCTGGAATCAGCACAGATCCATCAAACATTGGGAAAATTTAACTAGAGCAGACCCTAAAATATAGGGCCTGCTTTTTTGATTACTTTAATAATGTCCGGACTGTCTCAAATGAAATCAGCGTTCATAAACTGATGGATTTAGTTAAATCCAAACCAACCGGGCGCAGTTTGCTCGGTATTCTAATATAGTGACGTGCATCACAATAATGTCACAAAATGTCTACAAAAATCTTCGTTATCAATCACAAAATTTTTTTAAAATAGAATTAAGATATTGTTGTTTTTTTCACAAACTTTTAATTTGGGAGGTACCAAAAATGGATGAGGTCCTGTTATTAAGCCGGATCCAGTTTGCTGTTACCGTGTTTTATCATTTCTTGTTTGTACCGCTGACGCTGGGGCTGGTCATTCTTGTTGCCATCATGGAGACAAAGTATGCCCGTACACTGGATCAGACGTATAAGCGGATGGCGGATTATTGGGGAAAACTATTCGCAATCAACTTTGTTCTTGGGGTGATCACCGGCATTACGATGGAGTTCCAATTTGGAACGAACTGGTCGGAGTATTCAAAATATATGGGAGATATTTTCGGATCTCCGCTGGCGATCGAGGCTCTGGCCGCTTTTTTCCTTGAATCGACCTTCATGGGCATCTGGCTGTTCGGCAAGGACAGGTTTTCGCCAAAGCTGCGGGCGGTTTCTATCTGGATGGTGGCGCTCGGTACGAATATTTCCGCACTATGGATTATCACTGCAAATGGTTTTATGCAAAATCCCGTCGGCTATGTCCTGAATAATGGTCGGGTCGAGCTGAACAGCTTTGCGGAGCTCGTCACCAATCCATATGCTTGGTATATGTTCGTACATACAGTCGTCAGTGCATATATCGTAGGGGCATTTTTCATGATGGCCATCAGTGCCTATCATTTGCTGAGGAAAAATGAAACAGCCTTTTATAAGAAATCGTTTAAATATGGGTTGGCCATGGCGCTATTTTCGGCTACGCTGACTCCGTTCATCGGCCATCAGTCAGGCGTATTTGCGGCAAAGATGCAGCCCGCAAAAGGAGCGGCGATGGAAGCAGTATGGGAAACACAGAAGGGCATGCCGTTCCATCTAATTCAAATTCCTGATCAGGAAAATCAGCGGAATGCATTCGCAGCGATCAGCATTCCGAAGATCGGAAGCTTTCTTTACACAAATTCATTTAACGGGGAGGTAACCGGGTTTAATGATCTCCCGAAGGATGAGCAGCCAAATATTGAACTGGTATTTTATGCCTTTAGGCTTATGGTTGCACTCGGCATCTTTTTTCTTGCTGTATCATGGTATGGATTGTATTTGTACCGGAAAAACAAGCTGGAAACTTCACCGAAATACTTGAAACTTGTCCTTTATTCGGTACTCCTGCCATACCTAGCAATCAATGCTGGATGGATGGTCGCAGAAGCTGGACGACAGCCATGGGTCGTTTATGGATTGATGAAAACTTCAGATGGTGTGTCTCCTATTGCTAGCTCACAAATAGTCTTCTCGTTGGCGGCACTTATCATTTTTTACACAGTTTTGCTGGTAGCCGATGTTTATTTAATCGTTAAGTATGCGAAGAAAGGGCCGGAATCAGAGGCTCACTATAGTCTTGGGGGAGGCGTGAAGCATGTCTCATGATACACTGGCGATCATTTGGTTTGGGCTTTGGGGATTAATCTGGACCATCTATTTCATTCTAGACGGATACACACTTGGAACTGGAATGCTATTGCCTTTCACGGCGAAAAACCGCCAGGAGCGCAACCAGCTCCAGGAAGCAGTCGGACCATTCTGGGGTGGAAACGAGGTCTGGCTGATTACCGCTGGGGGAGCGACATTCGCAGCATTCCCGGACGTCTACGCTGATATGTTCAGCTTTTTGTACACGCCGTTATACCTAGTCTTGATTGCTTTGTTCATAAGGGCAGTTGGACTCGAATTCATGCATAAAGATGACAACCCCACCTGGCAGGCAGTCTGCAAATGGAGTTTTTTTGCCGGCAGCTTCTTAGTTGCCTTCTTGTTTGGGGTAACTTTTGCCAACTTATATCGCGGCTTGATGATTGGCGCAAACGGCTATGAAGGAAATCTGTTTAGCCTACTTAATGGGTACGGGATTTTAGGAGGATTCTTGTTTGTTTCGCTGTTCCTGCTATCTGGTTCCTTATGGATTCAGTTAAAAACATCAGGACAAACAGCAGTACGGGCTTATCGGATTTCGCGTGTGCTGGCAGGAGTCGCGCCTGCGATCCTATCGTTATTCTTGCTGGCAACGGTGAACCAAACGCCGCTGTTGGATAACTACTCAGAGCATCCGGTCCTTTGGATTGTACCGGTGCTCGTATTGGCTGCGATGCTTGCGTCTGCATACTTTATTTTTAAAAAGAAAATCGGTTATGCGTTCGCTTCCGTGTGCGTAACCATTTTTACAAAAATGGCGTTCGGACTAATTGGAATGTTCCCGAACATGCTGCCATCAAGGATTGATAGTTCCTACAGTGTCAATCTATTCGACGCAGCCGGAAGCAAGCTCAATCTAACGGTCATGTTTATCGTTGCGCTTATTTTCGTTCCAATCATTCTTGCATACCAATCATGGAGCTACACATTGTTCAAAGATAAAATTTTAAAAGAGAATGCAAAAGGATACCAATAAGAAACACGCATGATGGTTGATTCACACCCCATGATGAAAATTATTCATCCATGAGGTGTTTCTTTTTCTCTATTTAGTTAGAAAAAAACAAAAGAAATTATTATAATCAAATGGCCAGGTGGAGAAATCCAGCCTGGCCATCGTTTTTTTAGATTGTTGATGAGCTTCCATGTTTAAGAGAGTATTATCATTTGCACCTAGATGAATATGATCAAAATTATACTAATAAGGGAATTAACTGCGTATCGTTCCGCAAGAGTGTTATGGAGGGGAAATAGCTCGCAAAAGGGTATCGTTCGCCTGATAGATGCCCTTATGGAGGGGAAAAAGCTCGCATAAGGGTATCATTCCGCCTGAGAGATGCCCTTATGGAGGTGAAAAAGCTCGCATAAGGGTATCTTTCCGCCCGAGAGATGCCCTTATGGAGGAGGAAATGCTCGCAAAAGGGTATCTTTCTGCCTGATAGAGCCCTTATGGCAGTTGTTTGAGTAAAAAAAACACGAAACAGATAAAATTTGCGGAGTTGTGATTTCCAATTCGCTCGCTATGTGCCCGATGAACAGCAAAACCAAAAAAGGACCGGGAGCAGTTTGCCCGGTCCTTCTAATTATTCCCCAACGGTCTTGATTTTTTCAGCGGCTGCTGCGGTCTGGCTGACGTACGCAGCTATTGTCTGATTATCGTCGTTCAAGGTTTCGATTGTTGCATTCATTTCCTCTAGGCCGGAAGTTGCCTGCTCAATGATTGCAGCAAGCTCACGAGTGGAGGCTTCGACATCACCTGTTTGGTTCTTGACATCGCTAACCGTTAATTCGAATTGGCCGAATTGGTTGGTAAGTTCACGAAGCGTACTGCTGACTTCCCCGAAGAATCCGGAAACCACCTCGACAGCGGAACGACTTTCTTCCAGCTTTTCACTGCTGTCATTCATTCTTTCCAGTGCAGCTGAGTTTGTTGCATTTACGGAGGTGAGGTTTTCGGTAATCTGGATGGCTGTTTCTTTCGTCATTTCCGCCAGCTTGCGAATTTCATTGGCAACAACGGAGAAGCCTTTTCCAGCCTCGCCAGCTCGTGCCGCTTCAATCGAAGCATTTAAGGCAAGCAAGTTCGTTTGTTCAGTAATGTTACGGATATTGCCGATAAAACCATTTGTTTCCTCGATTTTTTTTGTCAGCATGGAGAATGTTTGGCTCAGATCGGATATGGAAGCAGCCAGCTCTTTTATATCGCTTTGAAGTTCGCCGATTTTTGTTGAACCGGTTTCTGTCGCCTTGGCAGCCTGTAAAGTATTTTCCGAGAGCAAGATGGACATATCCGCCATCTCGTCCATTCTTTGCTTGATCATTTCGGCATTCTCAGTAATTTGGTTAATTTGTTGTGACTGAATTTGGCTTCCGGCAGAAATTTCAGTTACAGCGATTTTCATTTCAGTTTGCGAAGACAGGTGGGTTTGGATTTGGTCATTGATTTTGCCAAGACTCTCTGTCACGACAAGCAGCTCGCTATGCAGCAGGGTACTGTGCTGCTCTTTCCGTACTTTTTCTTTTTCAGATTCCGTGAGAAAGGCTTCCAGAGATTGAAAGGCATTCCTATTTAAACGGATCAACACGAACAATACGGCTCCCATTAAAATGTAGCTGAGCAGGATCGCTGCAAAAGTGCTGCTTAAAAAATCTTGATTTTTTGTGGCCAACAAAGTGTTCATAATGATCGCCGCTAAACCAAGGGTGTAGCCGGTTAGGAAGATTTTCAGGTTGAAATGGATGGCTGAGAAGACTGCCAGGAATATCAGCACTAGCAAGAATGCGCCATTACCTCCGAATGCTCCGATATAGATGAACTGGTGGGCAAATATAGCAGCAAATGCAGCATAAGGGAAGAGAGCCTCTTTCTTAAGCCATAGCTGAAAAATCAAGAAAAACAGGAGGAAAAATGCAAATTCACTTACATAAACCATTGTTTTCATGAATGGTTCTTTTTCAATCAGTGTATAGGCAATAGTCGCAATTATGGATACCGAATAGGTGCTTACCATCAAGACATTTTTCTTTCTCGTATCCTGTCTGCGGAGATTTTCAATAGCCTCCAAGTAAAATCCTCCTCCATGAATCATTTGTATAAATATTATATCGGCCTTGGAATCGACAATCTTAATTAGTTGACTGAAAATTTTTTGATTGCTAAATCGCTTAAGATTTTTAAAAAAATGTCGAAATAAAAAGAGATAGTAGGACAGTTACATCGAGAAATTCCAGAGAGAATACTAGAAGGAAAGCAGACAGGGGAGTCGTACATGGATAAGTCGTCAATCATTGGTGTCATTTTAGCGTTCATTGCAGTCGGAGTTGGGATGGTATTGAAAGGGGTAAACATCAATGCGCTCTTGAATCCGGCAGCTTTCTTAATCATAATCTTAGGTACAATTGCAGCGGTATCAATCGCTTTTCCAGCGAGAGAACTGAAGAAAGTACCAAAATTGTTCAAAATCTTATTTAAAGAACAGGAAAGTACAGATATGCCGTCGTTGATTCGAATGTTTTCTGAATGGGCCCAGCTTGCTAGAAAGGAAGGCCTGCTTGCACTCGAAGCGAAGACGAGTGAAATCGATGATGAATTTTTGAAAAATGGGCTATCGCTTGCCGTTGATGGACAGAGTGCTGACTACATCAGAGATGTACTATCGGAAGAAGTGGAAGCGATGGAGGAACGCCATTTGTCAGGTGCGGCCATTTTCAGCCAGGCTGGAACATATGCACCTACTCTCGGGGTTCTAGGGGCAGTAGTTGGGCTGATTGCAGCACTAAGCCATATGGACAATACCGATGAGCTTGGCAGGGCGATCAGTGCTGCGTTTGTGGCAACCTTACTGGGAATTTTTACTGGTTATGTGTTATGGCATCCATTCGCCAATAAATTGAAGCGAAAATCACAACAGGAAGCACAAGTGAAATACATGATGATAGAAGGCATTCTTTCTATTCTTGAAGGGGAAGCACCGCGGGTAATCGAGCAGAAGCTTGCTTCCTATCTGCCAACTAGTGAACGGAAACTGATCCTTGAAGAAAGCGGCGTGACTAAGGATGAGTAAGAAGAGGAAGAAGAAGCGACATGAGGAGCATATGGATGAGTCCTGGCTGATCCCATATGCAGATCTGCTTACGCTCTTGCTTGCATTGTTCATTGTGCTATTCGCAATGAGTTCTGTAGATGCCGTTAAATTTCAACAACTATCTAGAGCTTTTAATGATGTATTTTCTGGCGGAACTGGCGTGTTAGAGTTCCAGAGCCCGATGCCAGAGGGGCAGATACAAACACCAATAGACCGCAAGGAAGATGTGGAGAAGAAAGCGGAAGAAAAGGCCGATCTTGCCAAAGATCAGCTGGAACTTTTGGCTCTCCAGAAGAAGGTCAACTCTTATATTGCACAGAAAAAGCTGACAGATAAGCTGAATACGAAATTGACCGATGAAGGACTGCTTTTGACGATTCGTGACAATGTGCTATTTGAGTCAGGCAAAGCAGATGTCCGTTCAACAGATATCAACATCGCATATGAAATCGCTGACCTGCTTGTCATGGACCCTCCACGAAATATCATCATCAGCGGACACACAGATAATGTTCCAATTAGAACGGCGAGATATGAGTCGAACTGGGAACTGAGCGTCATGAGGGCCGTGGAATTCATGAAAATCATTTTGAAAAATGAGCAGCTTGATCCACGTTGGTTCAGCGCAAAAGGATTTGGCGAATTTCAGCCAATTGCAACGAATAATACAGCAGAAGGAAAAGCAAGAAACCGCCGGGTAGAAATTCTGATTCTGCCACGAACTAGCAATAATTAGAATCAAACGAAATCAGGATGAAAAAAGAAGCCAGTAGCTTGCTTACTCGGCTTCTTTTTCCGGTGGGTCAGGCTTGCACATTTTATCAACAACGACACCAATTCCTAGCATCATCACAATCGGAATGGAGAAGTTCAGTATATGAACAATCGTCACGACCATAACCTCCTCGAGTTAATCAGATATACATAGTCCTTACATTATATTGTGAATGTCATAAAATAGACAATTTAAATTATTGATAATTCTGAAAATATGACGGTGCTCTGTATAATCCCCTCTAAACTTCCAATTGACTTCAACGTTCCCTAATGAATATTTCAAGCTTTCATCACATTTATTTGCTAGGTTTAAATGGAGAAACTTTCAGTAGGAGGCGGCTGTATGCACAAGCTTTTACGACGAATCGGAATTATCATACTTTTGCTTTTTTGGTTTGTGCCTATAGATACTAGTGCTAATAATCTTAAAGTCGAGGACGGCCAATCGATCCAAAGAGCAATCGACCAGGCAAAAGCAGGGGATACCCTCCTAATCCTTCCGGCTGTCTACAAGGAAAGTATCGTGATCAATAAGCGAATCAACTTGAAGGGGGAGAAAGGGGCAATCATTGATGGCGGGGGAATCGGCAATGTTATCGAGATCAACGCTTCTAATGTCACTGTACAAGGTCTGACGATTCAAAATAGCGGTTCAGCTCAGGAAGACAGCGGAATCTTAATTAAGAAAGCAGACGGAAATAGGATAGAGAACAACACATTAAAAGATGTTCATAATGGAATTTATATCGCAAACAGCAAGGATAATCAGGTACTGAAAAATAGTATTACCAGTTATCAATCACATTTTTCGAAGCGAGGGAACGGGATTCACATGTTTAAGGGTAGCGGTCATTTGCTGAATGGGAACAAAATCACTGCTGTTCAAGATGGAATTTACTATGACTTTACGGCAGATGTCAAAGCAATCGAAAACCATGTCCATGAGTCACGATATGGAATGCATTTCATGTTCAGTAAAAACATTTCTGCAGAGAGGAACCGGATAGATAAGAATGTCACCGGGTTGATGGTGATGGATTCGGCAGACATCCTTCTTCAGGAGAACAGCGTAACCGATCACTTTCATGTCCGTGGTTTTGGCATTCTTCTTTATGAAACAGAAAATGTGGTGGTGAAGGGCAATGAAATTTTACGGAACAGCACGGGGCTTTCATTGGAAAACGGCGTGAATCTTTTCATTAACAAGAATCTGATTGCGGCTAACCAGCTTGGAATTGAATTCGTGGGAAAAAACAACAAGAATCTTTTTGCCGAAAACAATTTTATTGGCAATGTTGTCCAGTCCAGGATTTCAGGGGAAGATTGGAGGCTGGATGATGGTTTTCGGGGGAACTACTGGGATGATTACAGTAGTTTTGATCTGACGGGTGATGGAATTGGCGAGGAGGCTTATAAGGCCGGCTCATTATATGACCGCATCCTCCGTAAACAACCGTACTGGCAATTCTTTTTTGAAAGCCCGTCAGTTAAGCTGTGGACCAAAGCGGGATCCTTATTTCCGAGCTTTGGATCGGCGGAAGTCTATGATGCGCGTCCGCTGATAGAACCGGCAGAAATTCACTATTCGGCGGTGGAGCAGAACAGGGTCAACTGGCTGTCCAGAGTGATTGGAATAGTAAGTATGGCAATATCTTTATTTGTGATGGTGAAAGGAAGGAAATACAGATGATCAAGAAGCTTGGTTTATTTCTGCTGGTTTCTGCCACAGCAGCTGGCTGCAGCAACAATGCGATGGAGCCAGAAGAAATTAATCCTGAAATTGATGTATGCGAAGTCTGCAATATGGGTCTAGCCCATGAATACTATGCCACTGAAGTTGTTGCTGCTGATGGGGAAGTATACAAGTTTGATGACATTGGCTGTATGGAAGAATTTCTTAAGATGGAAGCGAATCTTCAAGAGGAAACGGCTGCAAAAAAATACGTTCGTGATGTTGACACGGGTGAATGGATCGAGCTCGAAAAAGCTTTCCATGCATATCACCCGGATTTTTGGACGCCAATGGCAAATGGAGTGGTAAGTTTTAAGGACAAAGAAAGCGCTGAACAATATGTGAAAAAACAAGGGATGGGAGAAGTACTGGACTATCAGCAGTTAAAAAAACATGAGTGGAGCTGGACTCAATGAGGCATATTGCCAAGCAGCAGATCACCTTGTTAATGAGAAGCCATTGGCTGACAGGATTTGGCTTGTTGTTCTCCTCACTTGCCGTCATGGTTACGTTCCTTGGAAACACAGGGGGATCAGGCTTTGATGGATTTAACCGAATGACAGCGAGCCTCTTGAATATCAATTTATTGCTGATCCCCCTGCTTTCACTGTTGATAGGCAGTCTGTTTCTGTCCGGCGAAAAGGAAGATAGGGGGCTGCTACTGCTGCTGACGTATCCTGTTTCACCATGGAGTGTGATCATCGGAAAATATATAGGTTTGTTTGTCGCCGTCTGGTCTGTGCTGACCTTTGGATATGGTGCAGCACTGTTGGTAATTTTCTTTTCAGGTGCTGGTGTTTCTGTATCGCTGCTGTTTTTATTTTATCTCTACTCGCTAATGCTTGCCGCAATTTTTTTGTCGCTGTCGTTGGTGATCGGGATCTTTGCCAAATCGCGATTTCAGGCACTTGGCATTAGTTTGATTATCTGGGCATTTCTTGTCCTTTTCTATGAATTTCTCATTATGGGTTTGAGTCTGCTGTTATGGAAGCAATGGCTGCTGCCGATGCTGACAGTGTCCATTTTCCTGAATCCAATAGAACTGATCCGGGTTCAGTCCATTCTGTCGCTTGACGGCGCAACGGTATTTGGACCTCGTTTATATGATTTGACGATCTGGGCAGATGGGGTGACAGGAAAAACGCTGTTTATTTTTGCTTTCTTGCTCTGGATGTTATTGCCGGTGATTTTTTCCGTTTACAGGCTAAAAAGGGGTGTTGCAGATGAGGAATGAATGGATCAGGATGGAGGGACTGTCCAAGCATTACAGTGCGACGAAAAAGGTAATCGATATTCACTTAGTCATCAATAAGTCGGAAATCTTTGCTCTTTGCGGCGGAAACGGTGCGGGAAAAAGCACGTTAATCAAAATGCTGACCGGAATGATGAAGCCGACCACTGGCAAGGTTTTGCTGGAAGGAAGAGATCTCGATCTAAGGAGTCATGAGTATAAAAAGCAATTTTCTTATATGCCTGATGAGATGCTCTTTCCTCGTCATTTGACAGGCCGTGAAGTGCTAGCATTTTTTGCGAGATTAAGAGGGATTGGGGATGATAAAGTGAATGACGCACTTCAACAGGTTGGTTTATTTGAAGTGCGAGATACACAAATCAAACACTATTCAAAAGGCATGCAGCAGCGACTTTCCCTTGCCCAGGCACTGCTCCCGGATGTTCCGTTAAGAATTCTTGATGAGCCGACAAATGGTCTCGATCCATTTTGGGTATTTCGCTTTAAGGAAATCATTCAGGAAGAGAAGCGGCAGGGAAAAACGATTTTCTTTACTACGCATATTCTCAGCCTTGTGGAGGAATTGGCGGACCGAGCTGCCTTCCTGGAAGAAGGACAGTTGAAGCTCTGTGATACCGTTGATTCACTTGTTCATCAAAATGGAATTTATATTCCATTAGAAAAAATATTTTTCAAATCACCTTCCTGACGTTCGAATAAAAAGGAAGCAAAAACTCCCGGAGGATAAAGTTCCGGGAGTTTTTTTTGAAGGTAGGCGATGATCAGCTAAAGCAGATTCAATGGCCGCTTTGGTTATTATTGCCATCATCATTCTCCGCTATTCTTCATATTGTTTGAATCTTTGTTCATACTGTTTGAATTCATTTTCTTCCTATATCTGTCACTCGCTAACTGATCGAGTTGTTCCCATGAAGCTATAATCGCGTTTTTATCTTTGTTTTCAGCGGTGTATTTCTCGGCACTTTCTTGATCTTGGAAGAAAGCGTAGCCATATTTCATTGGTGTTTTCAGGTTCGCTTTGACGGGGATTGCAGCATCCGCCTGGATCCATTCTGAAGTCACGTAATCACGCACCCATTTTTCTTCAAATTCAAGCTGGTCGCGTCTAGGTGCATTAAGCAGACATCCGGAATCATCAAAGAACAAATAATCTCCGTCTTTGGTTTTTGCTTGTGCCGTGAAAACGCCCATTGGGTCTGCCTCTGTATATACTTTCATATTACAGAAAGCACAAACATCATCCGGTCCGGGTTCGTGTGGGCCATTTGCATGAGCATCGCCAGCATTTTCTTTAACAATCGTTTCTGGCTTTGCTGTATTCTGGTCACCCATTGGCTCGTTGGTGGAGTCATTCCCGCAGGCTGATAGGGTGATCGCCAACAAAATTGCCATCATGGCAGTAAGTAATTTTTTCATGAAATCTCCTCCTTTGATCGAATTTAATCCTATCAGGGAGTTGTGAACAATCTGCGAGAAAATAGTGGGGAAAGAGTGTTATAGACTGGTTTTTTGTGACGATTTAATGACAGAAAATTTAAAATTAAGAATTAATGATAAAGCCTTACAACAAATTCGCAAAATTGTTCTTTATAAATAACATATTAAGTCTTTTTAAAAAACAAAAAAGTGAGAAAACGAAAGATAATTCTTGAAAAAGAACGATTTTCGTTCTTTTTCAAGAATATTCGCCTTATTTTGGACTTTTTCAAAAATGGTATATCTGAACTATACTCAAAATAAATAGGTAAAATAGGGGGAAATGACAGTGTATCGAAAAAACTGTGATCAGTGTAACCGTCCTTCCTTCAGCAGCAGTGAATATGGGGAATGGCTCTGCCCTGTTTGTGGCAAAGATTTAACAAGATACCCATTTTTTAATGCCGTTAGTCTGGAAAAAGTAGTCCGAAAGTATCAGTGGAAAAATCTTGGTTACTCCAAAGATACCCATATTTAAGGCTAATCTAAAGTTTTACGGAGGTGACATAAAAAAACTATTCAGCAATTAAAGCTAGAATGTGACAAAAAACACTAGGTAAAAGTTCTTAATTTTCAGAAAAATATAATAGAAACCGATTATTTTGTATTTTTTTAGAGGAAAAGGAAGAATAAATCCAATAAATTGACGACAAATAATTATATGCTAACGTTTGCGAGCAAGGTACAATGACAATGGGAGTAAGTGAGTGAGCAAAATGGTACAGAAAAAGGCAAACTTGTTGAAAAACTAGGACGCAAAGTCACGGATCTAAGGTGCAAAAGCACTATGATGGCCGGGCCGCCTGGAATACAAACTGTATTTTGGGGGGAAGAGCTTGATTAAAGAACAGGTAATTTTCGAAGAACTGGATACAGAATGGATACAGCTCATAATGGAAGCTTTAGAGATGGGGATAAATAAAGAGGAAATCAGAAAGTTTATAAAGAACAGCGAACAGAAGTAAAAAGACTTATACATACATCATCATCATCAGGGCAGCTCATTCCTGAGGTGCTTTTATTTTGTGAAAAAAGGACAGCAGCTAGGCTATCCTTTGTAAATTATTTATTGTTTAGTTTCCATTTATTGAATTCTAGAAATTCACGGAACTCGTCCTTGCTGATTCCGGAATCCATTGCTTCTTTCACAAGATTAACCCAGTCAGAATCAATATTTTCGGTATCGACTTGTTCATGGATCAATTGATCAACTGGAACTTTTAAAACTCCAGCAATCTTTTCAAGAAATTGAATGGAAGGATTCGTTTGCAAATTCCGTTCCAAGGAGCTTAAATAGGATTTTGCGACGCCAGCTTGCTCAGCTAACTCGGATAGGGACATTCTTTTTTCTTGTCGAAGTTTTTTGACGCGTTCACCAATCATGCTTTCCACACACCTTGTTAAATTAATAGTTTTATCATAACAAATCTCAAGAAAAAGTTCCATATAGAGAACATCCTACAGAACAAGTATAACCATTTTTCGCGATTTTAGGAGAATTATTTTTACCAAAATATTGGAAAAAAATGAGATAATAGGTGAACAACCTAGTCTTATGTATTCTTATTATCAAAAAAAAGGTAAAATGAAGGCAATTAGACTTGGTGTGGTGATGATATGCAGAAAAAGTATTTATTGATTTATGAAGAGATCGCACAGCAAATCCGCGAGGGGCATTTTCATCCCAAAACAATTTTGCCTTCAGAGAATGAGTTCGCCGATCGGTACCAAACATCGCGCGAAACGATCCGAAAAGCTCTGAACCTTCTCGCGCAAAATGGTTTTATCCAAAAAATCCGAGGCAAAGGCTCCCTCGTGCTGGATTTAAAAAGGCATCAGTTCCCGATCTCCGGGTTGATTAGCTTTAAAGAACTGGCTAAAAATATGGGGGGGAAAACGAAGACGACTGTGGATGGGTTTGTCCTCGAACAGGCAGGAACGGATATCGCAAAGGAACTGAATATTGTAAACGAAGAATTGGTCTGGAAAGTAAAAAGGGTTCGGCATATTGATGAAGAACGGGTGATTCTCGATAAGGATTTTATCGTTGAAAAGCAGGTGCCTGGTCTATCTCGTCAGAAGTGTCAAAATTCGATTTTTGAGTATATTGAGCAAGAACTCAAGAAACAAATCAGTTTTGCCAAAAAGGAATTCACGGTGGAGGAACCGAATGAAGAGGACCGTGAGCTTTTGGATATGGAAGGCTTTCACGCAATTGTCATCGTGAAAAATTATATTTATTTTGCCGATGCAACTCTTTTCCAGTATACCGAGTCAAGGCACCGCCCCGACAAGTTCCGGTTCGTGGATTTTGCCAGACGCATGGACAGCCAGAAGAAATAAAAAAAGAGCTGGCAGCTTTTCTTTACTGTTTAGGAAATTATAAAATTATTTAGTTGTGGGAAACTACTTTTGGTTTTTTAATCCAGCTCCAGCGCCTAGGAGTCTGTCCGATAAAAAATTTTTAACGTATAATTATGCGAGAATGCATCATATTCTTAAACGAATCTTTTTTGTTGATAGGCACGAAGGCGAAAAACGTCTCGAGGAGTTAGCGGCAA
>NZ_JXIQ01000103.1 GCF_000934845.1 Mesobacillus subterraneus | reverse complement strand
CCCTTATGGAGGTGGAAATGCTCGCATAAGGGTATCATTCCACTTGAAAGATGCCCTTATGGCAGTCGTTTTAGGAAAAAACCACGAAACATATAATATTTGAGGAGTTGTGATTTCCAATTTCCTGTATGGATTTAGTGAAAACCAATCAACAGCCTCGATGATCATCCAAACCAAAAAAGGACCAGGCACAGTTTGCCCGGTTTTTCTTGTAACTTTTCCAGTTCCGTTCATTTCGGTGTTTTATTTATCCTAAAAATGAATGAATAGAGAAGCATCAGTGTTACAAAAATATTTCGTTATATTTACAAAAAAATAAAACGATTAGGCAGACATATCCAGCTAAAAAAGCAAAAAATAAGCAAAAAGAAATAGGTAAGTAGACTAAAAAAACAGGGATATAAGAATGCGGATTGATTCATTCTACCTAGTTATACTAAAAACACAATCTAAAAACAGGCGTAAAATAACTACATTAAGGTTAAGTAGGTGTATAGGTCTTTTATCCTGTTTTATAAAATGAGCATTATGCATGATAAAAATTAACGGAAACTACATAGACATATTATTTCAGATTCTTTACAATTAGGGGTAGATTGACGATATTCGCCAAAGAATTACAAAATTCAGCAAAAAAAATCCTGTTTTGTAAACGAGAGGTGCAAAAATGAATTTGTTTTCAAATACAATATCGACGCTCGAACATGCGCTGGACTACTCTTCAGCAAAGCAGAAAGTAATCTCGCAAAATATTGCTAATGTTGATACACCGAACTATAAAGCAAAGGATGTGTCATTCAAGGCGGTATTCCAGGATGTAATGGAACAATCCTTTGAAGCGAATAAATCGGATTCGCGACATTATGATTTCTTCAGCAGGCCAAGCCGTTTGCCTGGCATCATTAACAAACAAAACGTTAATTATAACGAAAATGGGAATAGCGTTGATTTGGATAAAGAAATGGCCGATATGGCAACAAATCAAATCTACTATAATGCAGTGACTGAGAGGATCAATGGGAAATTCAATACGCTCCAATCGGTCATTAGGGGAGGTAGGTAAGTATGACAATCTTTCATAGCATGGACACGACTGCATCTGCGTTAACAGCACAGCGTCTGAGAATGGACGTCATTTCCTCCAATATGGCCAATGTTGATTCGACAAGAGGTGTGAATGGAGAGCCTTATCGCCGGAAGATGGTTGTCATGGAGCCAAAGGAAGGCAGCTTCTCTTCATTTCTTAATAAAGCAATCGGAAATACAGACAGCTCCGGAGCTGGCAATGGAGTGAAAGTAACAAGAATCGCTGAAGACAGAGAAAATCCGCTCAAAATGGTTTATGATCCAGAGCATCCCGATGCCGATGCGGATGGCTATGTTGCCTATCCCAATGTAGATCCATTAAGGGAGATGGTCGACTTAATAAGTGCCACTCGATCATATGAAGCAAACGTGACAGTTTTTAACGCCTCTAAAGGAATGATGATGAAAGCACTTGAAATTGGAAAGTAAGGAGAGAACGCAATGAATACTGCCGGAATTAATTCAGTAACCCAAATGGTCAAGCCGTTTGAAACAAAGGGTCCTACTCCCACATCTACACCATACGAAGCGCAGAAAAGTTTTTCGTCCGTACTTAAGCAAACAATTGAAAATGTAAATAAATCCCAGCTTCAATCTGATGTGCTGACCGAAAAGTTAGCCCGTGGTGAAAATATTGACCTTCATCAGGTGATGATTGCAAGCCAAAAAGCAAGCATTACCCTACAGGGAACCCTGGAAGTCAGAAACAAAGTGATCGAAGCATACCAAGAAATGATGAGAATGCAAGTTTAATATTATTGGCTAAAAACTAATCGGTTATTAGCTGTATAAAAGAAGAGACATAATAACCGGGGGATTGAAATGAAAGAAACCGTTCAAAAGTATATACATACAATGAAGGATTTCTGGCTCGGGCGAACCAGAAAACAAAAAATAAGTATTTTGGCATCTATTTTCTTTGTTTTCGCCGTTGCTGGTCTCACCGCTATTTTTTCAACAAAGCCTTCCTTAGTGCCACTTTATAGCAATTTAACACCCGCCGAGACAGGAACAATCAAACAAAGTCTGGATGCCAGGGGTATTAAATCAGAAATAACGGATGACGGAAAGACCATCATGGTTCCCGAATAGTCAGTCGATACGCTGAAGGTAGAACTGGCTGCTGAAGGAATTCCAAAGTCAGGAAGCATTGATTATTCCTTTTTTAGCCAGAACGCAGGCATGGGCATGACAGATAATGAGTTCAATGTGCTCAAGCTGGAAGCCATGCAGACGGAATTGGCAAATTTGATGAAAGGAATCGATGGGGTCAATGACGCCAAAGTAATGATAAACCTTCCGGAAAAAGGAATATTTGTAAGTGATAATGCCGAACCGGCTTCGGCATCCATCGTCCTCAATACGAGTCCTGGTTATCAATTCAAGGAAGAACAAATTACAGCTCTTTACCATCTAGTAGCAAAAAGTGTTCCCAATCTTCCTACTGATAATATCGTCATTATGAATCAGTTTTTTGAGTATTTTGATTTAAAAAATGAAAATAGTTCCAGTGGTGCTACATTTGCTTCACAGCATGAAATAAAGCAACAAATTGAAAGGGATGTTCAAAGACAAGTCCAAAACATGCTCGGAACACTTATGGGTCATGATAAAGTCGTTGTTTCAGTAACTGCTGATATTGATTTTACCCAAGAAAACAGGGTAGAAAACATTGTTGAACCCGTTGATAAAGAAAATATGGAAGGCATCGCCATTAGTGCACAGCGGATTACGGAGACGTTTACTGGCAACGCA
This sequence comes from Mesobacillus subterraneus, assembly GCF_000934845.1. Classification (GTDB taxonomy): domain Bacteria; phylum Bacillota; class Bacilli; order Bacillales; family Cytobacillaceae; genus Mesobacillus; species Mesobacillus stamsii. The sequence goes on along the minus strand of NZ_JXIQ01000103.1, from coordinate 47,186 downwards.
AATCAGGCCGGAGGGGTTCCAGCAGGAGGCAATCCTGCTGATACGACTGGTTCCCAATATCTTGAGGGAGCGACGGGGAACGGAGATTATGAAAAAGTAGAAGAAACGATCAATAATGAAGTAAATAGAATTAAAAAAGAAATCACAGAGAGTCCTTACAAGGTGAGGGATTTGGGCATTCAGGTGATGGTAGAACCTCCGACTCCTGATGACCCAACTTCTCTTCCTCAGGATAGGAGGGATGATATAACCAAAATCCTCGGAACGATTATAAGGACGACAATTGATAAAGACGTTCTTGGAACACCGTTGACAGATGAGTTGATCAAGGAGAAGGTAGTCGTCTCTGTTCAGCCATTTAATGGGAAAATTGCTTTTGATCAACAGGTTGTCCAAAAATTGCCTTGGTGGGTATACCTTATCGGCGGATTGTTGCTTGCGGCTATCGTGACCCTGTTGCTTCTGTTCTTAAGAGCAAGAAAGAACAAAGTAGAAGAAGAGTTTGTTTATGAAGAACAGCTTGAACCAATTCATGTTCCTGATGTAAACAAGGAATTGGAAACAGAAGGTACAATGAAGAAAAAGCAGCTCGAAAAAATGGCAAAAGAAAAGCCAGAGGATTTTGCGAAGCTATTACGGACATGGATTTCTGAGGACTAGGGGGGTCAAGCAATGAGGAAAGATCAAAAAGAATTAACAGGAAAACAGAAGGCAGCCATCCTCCTGATCTCGCTTGGACCAGATGTCTCTGCTTCCATTTACAAGCATTTAAGTGAAGAAGAAATCGAGAAGCTTACACTTGAAATATCAGGTGTAAAAAAAGTGGACTCTCTGGCAAAAGAAGAAATTCTTGAAGAGTTTCATAGCATTGCGCTAGCACAGGACTATATTACCCAAGGTGGAATCGGCTATGCGAAAACGGTATTGGAAAAAGCATTAGGGACCGATCAGGCAGCGGTGATCATTAATAGATTGACTTCATCCCTGCAAGTACGCCCGTTTGATTTCGCCCGAAAAGCAGATCCTGGCCAGATTCTTAATTTTATCCAAAATGAGCACCCGCAAACAATCGCATTGGTTCTCTCTTATTTGGACTCAGCACAGGCCGGACAGATTCTTTCTGAATTGCCGCAGGAAGTACAAGCGGATATTGCCCGCCGAATTGCTGTGATGGATAGTACTTCCCCTGAAATCATAAATGAAGTGGAACAAATTCTGGAAAGAAAACTGTCAGCTACTGTTACTCAAGATTATACGCAAACAGGCGGAATCGAGGCGGTAGTGGATGTCTTGAACGGGGTAGACCGAGCAACTGAACGAACAATTCTTGATTCACTGGAAATCCAGGATCCTGAACTTGCCGAGGAAATCAAAAAGCGGATGTTCGTATTTGAAGATATTGTTACTCTTGATAATCGTGCAATCCAACGAGTAATCCGAGATTGTGAAAACGAGGATCTCTTGCTTGCTCTTAAAGTCTCAAGTGATGAAGTGAAGGAAATCGTCTATAAAAATATGTCTAAACGGATGGTAGAAACTTTCCAAGAAGAAATGGAATTCATGGGCCCTGTAAGACTGCGTGATGTCGAAGAGGCGCAATCAAGGATTGTCGCCATCATTCGCCGTCTGGAAGAAGCTGGTGAAATCGTCGTTGCCCGCGGCGGAGGGGATGATATCATTGTCTAGACTAATTAAATCCCAGTTTACTAGTAGTGATTTGCCCCCAGAAAAGAAAGTCATTTCCATTAGAATGCTAGATACTTCTACCGATGAAAAAACGGCATCTTCTGTATTCCCCCATACAGAAGATGAGAGGAAGAGAATCCTGGACGATGCTGAAATGGAAGCAAAAAGGATTGTTTCGCAGGCGATAGAGGAAGCCGAATTCACCAGGAAGCAAGTTCAATTAGAAAGGCAGGATTGGGAGGAGCAAAAGCAGATTCTTGCGGAAGAATCCAGGCAGGCTGGTTTTGACCAAGGGTATCAAGACGGCAGAAATCAAGGATACGAGGAATATCAACAGTCAATAATGTTTGCCCAACAAATCGTGCAAGCCGCAAAACAGGATTACCAGAATCATATCGATTCATCAGAAAAAGTAATTCTCGACCTTGGTGTGACAATCGCAGGCAAAATCATCGGAGAGAAACTGACAGCAGATGAAGGCTTCCTCCCGCTTGTTAAAACTGCGTTGAAAAATGCAAGGGATTATAAGGACATTCAGCTTCATGTCCATCCTAATCATTATCAGGAATTGCTTAGCCACAAAGAAGAATTAATCGCGATGTTTCCAAAAGAGATAGTCTTCTACATCTACCCAGATGATGGACTGATCGAATCCTCCTGCATAATTGAATCAGAAAATGGCAGGATGGATGCCAGTGTGGATAGCCAATTGGAGGAAATTAAGACGAAACTGTTTGAGATTTTGGAGAGTGATCTAGAGTGAAGGCTCGGGATTTATTGAATCATGTAGACTCATTAGATAGCTTCAAACGTTACGGCAGGGTGAAGCGGGTAGTCGGTCTAATGATCGAATCTCAAGGTCCGGAAAGCTCGATCGGAGATGTTTGTTTTATCCATGTAGGCGCAGCAAGGAAACGAAAAATCCAGGCAGAGGTAGTCGGTTTTAAAGATGAAAGCATTATTCTTATGCCATATACCTCGATTCATGAAATTTCTCCTGGGAGTTTAGTAGAAACTACCATGAAGCCATTAGAAGTGAAAGCTGGAATGGGGTTAATCGGGAAAGTGGTCGACTCTTTGGGAGTTCCATTGGATCAATCCAGTCTCCCAAAAGGCCTTGCCTCGGTTCTGACAGAGCAAGATCCACCTAACCCTATGAGCAGGCCACCAATCACTGAACCAATCGAAGTGGGAGTTAGATTGATTGATAGTCTGCTGACGGTAGGCAATGGGCAACGGGTAGGAATATTTGCCGGTAGTGGGGTAGGGAAAAGCACCTTGCTGGGAATGATTGCGAGAAACACTACCGCTGACTTAAATGTCATCGGACTGATTGGTGAACGAGGAAGAGAAGTACGGGAGTTTATCGAACGAGATTTAGGTCCAGAAGGTTTAAAACGTTCGATTGTCGTTGTGGCAACTTCTGATCAGCCAGCATTGATGCGGATCAAAGGAGCCTATACAGCAACTGCAATTGCAGAATACTTTCGCGACAAAGGGCTTAATGTCATGCTCATGATGGATTCCGTTACACGAGTGGCGATGGCCCAGCGGGAAGTTGGTCTTGCAGTTGGCGAGCCTCCAACGACGAAAGGCTATACTCCGTCGGTGTTTGCGATCCTTTCCAGGCTTCTTGAAAGAACAGGAACCAATGAATTTGGGTCAATCACTGGCTTCTACACAGTCCTTGTTGATGGAGATGATATGAATGAGCCGATCGCAGATACAGTCCGAGGAATCCTAGATGGTCATTTTGTAATGGATCGGGACTTGGCCAATAAAGGTCAGTATCCAGCAGTGAATGTCCTAAAAAGCATCAGCAGAGTTATGAATAATATTGTAAGCCCAGAACATCTACAGGCAGCAGAGAGATTGAGGGAATTAGTAAGCACTTATATGAACGCTGAAGATTTAATTAATATTGGGGCATATAAGAAAGGAACATCAGCTCCAATCGATGAAGCCGTCATGAGATACCCTCTTATACTGGATTTCTTGAAGCAGAGCACAAATGAAAAAGTCTCATTTGATGAGAGTGTAGAAGCATTATGGAAGCTTGTAAAGAAAGGTTGATCGTTCGATGCGTTTCCAATACAAATTTGATAAAATTCTTTCTCTCAAGTCAAGAGAAAAGGACGAGGCACAAGCGGTATACGAAGAATCAGTTAAAAACTTTGAAGATGCAGCTGAAAAACTTTATGAACTTTTAAAGAAAAAAGAGGATCTTGAGAGTTTTCAGTCAGACAGGCTTCTTGGTGGTTTACCGGTACAGGAAATACGTCACCATCAACTTTTTATCGGCAATTTGGACAAATCGATTGCCCATTTTCAAAAGGTGGTAATGAACGCGAGAAATAGAATGAACCTTCAGCAAATACAGCTCATGGAAAAGAACAAGGAAGTTAAAAAGTTTGAAAAAATCAAACAGAAAGACCACCATCAGTTTCTTGCGAATGAAAAATATGCCGAGAGCAGGATGATGGATGAAGTCTCACTTCAGCAATACATGAACCGGGAAATAAGGTGATTCAATGGCGGAGAGCATGAAGGAAAAAGGCAACCAGCAAGAGAGAAGCAAGTTTCAAAAATTTATATTTGTAGTAGCTATCCCAGTTTTATTTTCGATTGTTGTGGCTTTGGTTGCCCTCTCTTTTCTTGGAGTCAATATTTTACAAACGGCAAAGGATTTCGGCAGCAATGTTCCATTCCTCTCCTCCATGGTGAAAGTAAATAAACAGCCATCTGTCGAGGAATTTCAAAAGCAGATAGTGAGTATGGAAGCCGTGATCACGGACCGTGATGCGAAACTCAAACAACTTCAGTCCGAAATAGACAGCAAGGATACCGATCTGAAACGAATGGAACTCGAGAAAGGCCAGCTTCAGGCGCAGATAGAAGAATTGACAGCAATCAAGGAAGGGAATAAACGAGCCTTCCAGGAAATCGTCAAGACGTATGAAACGATGTCAGCTAAAAGCGCTGCATCGATTATTTCAAAAATGAAATCAGATGAAGCGATGAAAATCCTGACGAATATCAAGACGGATTCATTAGCAGCGATCCTGGAAAAGCTTCCGGCAGATGTAGCTGCGAATTACACTCAATTATTAACGAACAAGGCGGGAAGCAATTAACAGTTATTTTTTTGAAAGGAGGTGAAAAGATGGAAATTGGATCGCTTGGATCTGTTCTTAGTGTCGCAGCCGTGAAACAACCTGTATCCGGCAAGAACGAAATCAAAGGCGGTTTTGCGGAAATGATGGCATCGGTGCTTTTGGAAGCAAATAGTGCAAAGAATGCGGAATCATTAGGCCAAGGTAAGAAAGAATTGCAGAGTCTTGCAGAATTGGCTGGGTTTTTAAACAAAGACGACCTGTTGGATTTAGAGGATGGACTAAAGCTGTTGGAAAAATTGATGACAGATTCAGACAATCTTTTAGGCAAGGCGCTTAGCTATTTGGGAGTCAGCATGGACCAAGTTCAGCTGTTGGTTCAGAAATGGCCGATCAATGAGGGAAACTCAGAAAATCGAGCGGAAGAGGGATTGCTGACGACTCTTACGGCTATCCTGGCTGAAATGGCGAAATTGCCCAAAAATGAACTTGCTGCCAAGCTTGATAACAATGATTTTGAGACTATTAAAGCTCTCAAACTGTATGAGCTGATGTCCAAGTCAGTCGATGGCTATCAATCTAAGCATGCAGCCTCACTGAAGCAGTCGATGCAGAAGCTGGAAGAAGGTTTGTCCAGCCTCTTAAAAACGAACAATCGAAGTAGCCTAAATGATGCCATTCAAAATCGCTTTACCCAGGTAGCAAGGGAGTTAAACCTGTTACATGAAAAAAACAGCCATTTCTCAGAAGCTACTAGTTTAACAGAAACAGGATCGGCTAGTAAGACCGATGGACAAACCGGGTCTGTTTCGTTTCTCCCGCAAATGGCACGAGCTGAACAGCTGACCTTGATGATGAATAGTCCGGAAAGACCTGTTTCTGCAGAGCAATTAATGAAACAATTTGAGTCCCTTCTCGCAAAATCTCAATTTATGACTAGCGGCGGAACCCAAAAACTATTTATTAAATTGTTTCCAGAACATCTTGGCAGCATTCGAGTAGAGTTAATCCAAAAAGACGAGACAATGATGGCCAGAATCATTACTGCTTCCGGCAGTGCAAAAGAAACGTTGGAAGCCCAAATTAATGGGCTAAAACAGGCCTTTGCTGCCCAAAACCTAGCAGTCGACAGAATCGAAGTATCTCAGCAGCAGAGCCAGCAAGAGCGTTTCCTGAATAGAGATTCCCAACAACAACAAGAAAGACAGCCTGACAAAAGAGAAGTAGACCAAAACGAAGAAAACGGAAACTTTACGCTTACCTTCGAGGAAGCCCTGTTAAATACTGAAGTATAGGAGCAAAAAAATGGTGAATTCAATTGATTCTTCTTATCTGCTATCGAATCTTCAAAAAGACAGAAAATTAGGTTCTGATATTCTTGGAAAAGATGATTTCTTGAAAATTCTGATGACACAGCTTCAGAATCAGGATCCGATGAATTCAATGGAGGATAAAGATTTTATTGCCCAAATGGCAACCTTTTCTACGCTTGAACAAATCACAAATATGGGAAAGTCGATTGACAGGTTTGTGCAGGCAGAACAGCAAAACAAAATGATTTCCTATAGTCAGTTCGTGGGCAAGGAGATCACATGGCATAAAGTGGAAACAACCGACGGGCAGGAGACAGTCGAACAAGGAAGCGGAAGGGTGGCATCCGTCCAGTTTAAGGAAGATGTGGTAACGTTTTTACTGGAGGACGGTACAGAGCTAGAACCGGCAAATATCTCACAAATCAAGGATGTTTCAAGTGAAAATCACCTTCTGCAGGCGAGCATGCTGATTGGCAAAGCGATTACCTATTTAGATGAAAAGGAACAAGAGAAATCAGCAAATGTCCAATCTGTTTACTTTAAAAATGGCAAAACATCTTATTTGCTGGATGATGAGAATAACACAAGCATTCTATCTTCACAAATCACCAAAATTCAATGAGATTAGGAGTGGAGTAATGGATAAAACGAATTTTCGTCCCATTCATTCACTGCCTGCTAACAGATCTTACCAAAAACCTGTGAAAACCAGCAAAGCTCAAACAGCTTTTTCCTTACAGTTGCAATCGGCCCTTCAATCAAAGACTGGTCTTACGATCAGTAAGCATGCAACTGAAAGACTGGAGCAGCGTGGAATTAATATATCCACGGAGCGCTGGAACAGGATTGAGGAAAAAGTCAGCCAGGCTAAGGCCAAAGGCGTGAATGATTCGCTTGTCCTGCTGAAAGATGCAGCATTGATTGTCAGTGCGAAAAACAACACCGTTATTACTGCGATGGGAAGGCAGGAGGCAACAGAGCAAATTTTCACCAATATAAATGGAACGATTGTAATGGAAAATTAAATTTTAAACAAGTGGCTGGACCTTCACGGAGGCCTGGGCTGTGGATCGATGGAAGCAGCCCCTAAAATCGAAAGGAGATGGACAAGCTATGCTTCGTTCAATGTACTCAGGAATCAGCGGAATGAAAAATTTCCAGACTAAACTTGATGTCATCGGCAACAACATCGCCAATGTAAATACTTACGGCTTCAAAAAAGGCCGTGTTACTTTTAAAGATACAATGAATCAAACCATCTCTGGCGCAAGCGCTGCGACCCAGAATAAGGGCGGAAAGAACCCAATGCAGGTGGGTCTTGGCTCAACAATCGCGAGTATTGATATGATTGATACTCAGTCAAGCCTGCAAACAACTGGCCGCGCCCTTGATCTTGCCATTTCTGGAGATGGCTATTTTGTAGTAAAACAGGGACAATCCCAGATGTATACCCGGGCGGGAAACTTCTACCTGGATGACAATGGTACACTAGTAACTGGGGATGGATTGAAGGTGCAGTCCTTGAATAACGGCATTCTTGAAGATATTACCGTTAACGTAAATGCGCTCCTGCCAGCCAAACAAACGACTGAACTGGTGATGAAGGGCAATCTCCCAGAGGATGCAAAGGGTTCTTCTGAATTGCTTCAGCAGTTAAAAGTTGTAGATGGGAATGGAATGGATCATGTGATTGACATGACTCTGAAGCCCAATGGTGCAAATGGTGCTGCAACGGGTAATTGGACTGTTTCGTTTGTCGATAAATCGATTCCTGTCGCTGATCCAACCGCGCCGAATCCAAATATCACGACCGTAAACATACAGATTCCGACTAATACGCCACAAAATATTACTTTGAAGCTAAACGATGGATCAGGTACTGCTACTCCGTTTAACGTTGCATTGCCGCTTGATGAATTGACTGTAGACGGCGGCAGCATGGATGCCAATGCCTACCCTGACGGCAACACCCAAGGTGCGCTTGAAAGCTTCAACATCGGTTCAACTGGTGAAATCAACGGAGTTTTTTCAAATGGGCTTGTGTTGACTCTTGGACAACTTGCGCTTGCTAAGTTCAGCAATCCTTCTGGTCTTTCCAAGATAGGCAATAATACATTACAAGAATCCGTTAACTCTGGAACAGCGAATATCAATGTTCCTGGAGAAGGTCGTGGGTCCATCGCCGCAGGTTCACTCGAAATGTCCAATGTAGATCTTTCTGAGGAGTTCACCGAGATGATCACAGCTCAACGTGGTTTCCAGGCAAATACGAGAATCATTACGACATCTGATGAAATTCTTCAGGAGCTCGTGAACTTAAAACGATAGAGGAGAGAGGAGCAGGGCTTTAAGGGAAGTCCTTTTAGCCCTTGTGGATAATAGTGATAAAAGTGACGAAATTAAATGGAAAAACGTTCATGCTCAATTCATTATTTATTGAGACAATAGAAGCCTTTCCGGACACGACGATTACCTTAGCCAATGGTCGGAAGTATGTTGTTAAAGAAAGTGAAAAGGAAGTAGTACGCTTTATCAAGGAATATTACCAGAGTATCGGCTTGCTTGGAAGCCGGTTGGTGGAGGAACTGGACCATGAAGAATAATAAACTGGTCATGATTATGTCAGTCATGCTGGTCGTCATCCTGCTCGTCGGTACAGTTGCCGTCGTAGCGGTAATGAAGCTTAAAACTAGTGATAATACCAAAGAACCAAGTATTGAAGAGGTGCTGGCAGCTTCGGTAGATGTACCAGAGGTAACGACGAACCTTGCATCCAATGATTACATTAAAATTTCCTTCAAAATTGAAACAGATGGAAAGAAAGCAAAGGATGAACTGGAAAAGAGAGATTTTCAGGTGAAAAACCTGATTATCTATGAGCTTTCCGAGAAAAAGGCAGAAGACCTGAAAGGCAAGGAAGGCAAGATGAACCTAGAAGAAACGCTTAAAGTGAAATTAAATGAGCTGATGCAGGATGGAAAAATCAAAAAAGTATACATAACAGGTTCTCTCCTCCAGTAACAGAAGAATCATATTACCGTAATCGTAGGGAGGTGAAGAGAATGTCGGGAGATGTATTATCACAAAGTGAAATTGATGCTTTGCTATCCGCCCTGTCTACAGGGGAAATGGATGCGGATGAGTTAAAAAAAGAACAAATAGAAAAAAGGGTGAAAGTATATGATTTCAGGAGAGCGCTACGCTTTTCAAAGGATCAAATTCGCAGCCTAACCCGGATTCACGAAAACTTTGCCAGGTTGCTGACTACTTTTTTCTCTGCGCAATTAAGAACATATGTTAATATCGCGGTAGCGTCAGCAGACCAGATTCCTTATGAAGAATTCATCCGGTCGATCCCTAAGATGACGATCTTAAATGTTTTCGATGTAGAACCGCTCGAAGGCAGAATCCTCATGGAAGTCAATCCAAATATTGCCTATGCCATGATGGACCGGCTGTTAGGCGGCAGGGGGGCAAGTCACAACAAAGTGGACAGTTTGACAGAAATTGAAACAAAAATTATGTCAAACATGTTCGAAAAAGCTTTTGAAAATTTCAGGGAGGCATGGAGTTCGATTTCTGATATTGATCCCCAGTTATCAGAATTTGAAATCAATCCGCAGTTCTTGCAGATGGTTTCCCCTAATGAAACCGTCGTTGTCATTTCTTTAAATACGACGATCGGGGAAGCAAGCGGAATGATTAATATATGTATACCGCATGTAGTACTCGAACCGATCATTCCAAAATTGTCAGTAAAATATTGGATGCAATCGGACAAGAAACAAAGCTTGCCAATTGAAAATTCAGTATTGCAAAGTGAAATCCAAAAGGCTGATGTTTCCGTTACTGCAGAAATAGGATCGTCTGAAATTTCGATCCAGGATTTCCTTTCGCTTGAAATCGGCGATGTAATTGAATTAAATCAGCGGATTGACCAGCCTTTACTGATAAAAGTCGGAGATATCCCTAAATTCGTAGGACAGCCAGGGAAACTAAACAAAAAATTAGCCATTCAAGTGTTTGACACATTTAAGGGGGGAGACGATGATGGTGAGCGATGACATGCTATCTCAAGATGAAATTGATGCGCTTTTAAGAGGTACCTCTAATGGGGTGGAAGAAACAGAAAACGAGATTAATGTAGATGATTATTTTTCTTTTATGGAGAGAGATGCACTTGGTGAGATCGGAAATATTTCTTTTGGCAGCTCAGCTACAGCGTTGTCTACACTGCTAAACCAGAAGGTTGAAATTAATACACCTACGGTTACAGTTGTGCACAAATCCAAGCTAGAGGATGAGTTCCCAGATCCATATGTAGCAGTTCAGGTTCATTACACGGAAGGGTTTATCGGCAGCAATATGCTTGTCATCCAGCAAAGTGACGCAGCGATTATTGCCGACTTAATGCTTGGCGGTGATGGATTGAATCCAAGGGAGCTGCTCGACGAAATCCAGCTTAGTGCAGTTCAAGAGGCGATGAACCAGATGATGGGTTCAGCGGCAACCTCGATGTCAACCGTATTTAGCAAGAGGGTTGATATTTCGCCCCCTATTATCAATCTATTGAATGTGGCTGAAGGGGAAGGAACAGACTCGATACCTGAAGATGATTTTTTAGTAAAGGTATCCTTCTTTTTGAAAATAGGCAAATTAATTGATTCAAACATCATGCAGCTTTTGCCGGTGTCCTTTGCGAAAAGTCTTGTTGATGAATTATTGAATCCTGGGGGAACAAAAGCGGTCCAGCATGAAGAGACTGTGCTGCCAACACCGCTGGCCAGCCAGGCTCCTATTCAACAAAACAATTCATTTGAACAAGGACAGCAGCAAAATCCAATTCACCAGCAAGGTTTTCAGCAGCCGCAATATCAGCCGCAAGAGCAGATGTATTATCAGCCCCAGGCACAACAAAATATGCCACAAGGATTTGGCTATCACCCACAGCCGATGCCCCAGGGTCCACAGCACTTTGGCAGCAATGTGATGACTGGAAGCCAACCAACTGTCCAACCGGCAGTTTTTTCTAGTTTCGAAAATGTGCAAGGGCAGCACGCTGAAACAAAGAACCTTACTATGCTGCTTGATATCCCGTTACAGGTAACAGTGGAATTGGGAAGGACTAAACGCTCAGTAAGGGATATCCTTGAACTAGGATCCGGATCGATCATTGAACTTGACAAACTGGCAGGGGAGCCTGTTGATATTCTCGTGAACAATCGCTTGATTGCACAAGGGGAAGTAGTGGTCATCGATGAAAACTTCGGAGTCCGGGTTTCCGATATTATCAGCCAGAGCGATCGAATTAAAAAATTGAAATAATCAACAGGAGGAATTCCAATGGCGAACAAAATTTTAGTCGTAGACGACGCGGCTTTCATGAGAATGATGATCAAGGATATTTTGACAAAGAATGGGTTTGAGGTGGTTGCGGAAGCAGCTGATGGAGCTCAGGCACTTGAAAAATATAAAGAATTTCACCCAGATCTGGTCACAATGGATATTACCATGCCTGAGATGGATGGAATCACGTCCCTTAAAGAGATTAAAAAAATCAATCCGAATGCCAAGGTCATTATGTGTTCAGCAATGGGCCAGCAGGCGATGGTCATTGATGCCATTCAGGCGGGAGCAAAAGATTTTATCGTCAAACCTTTTCAGGCAGACCGTGTCATCGAAGCGATTTCCAAAACATTAGGATAAGGGACTTATTTATTTATTATAGAGGGTGCGGCTATTGCTAAAACTAATTCGAACTGCCTCGGCCACTCTGATCGTATTAGCTGCTTTGTTTAGTCAAGTCGCCTTGGCTGACGCAGAGCAGCTGAATAAAAGTGTTCAGGAATGCATAAAAAATCCGGATGCTTGTGATGATGGCCAGGCAAAAACCGAAGCAAATCAATCAGATAAAGCACAAGCAAATGCACAAGTAGGGGTAAGTTTCTTGGATTTCGTCCGAATGATCCTTGCTACTGTCTTTGTCATCGCTTTACTATATTTCCTTCTCAAATTCATCAATAAGCGGAGTCTATCAAATAAAAGCTCAAAGTTAGTGGAGAATCTTGGAGGGACAAGTCTGGGAGGCAATAGGTCTGTACAGATTGTGAAGGCGGGTAATCGGCTGTTCATTGTAGGAGTGGGAGAAAATATCCAGCTTTTGAAAGAAATAGAGGACCCAAAAGAGTATGATCAAGTCATTCGGGAGTATAACAGTAAAATGGAACAGCTTATCCAACCAAGCGATCTTTTGACTAAGTTACGAAAGAGAGCGAAGAAGCGTAGCCGCGATCCCCAAAGTTCCAATTTTTCCGCTTTGTTGAAGCATCAGCTGAATGACATGGCGAGCGGACGAAGGAAGATGTTTGAGGAGATGCAAAAGAAAGGGTCACAGCACGATGAATGAGTTCATGAATTTTTTCAACAGCACAGATCCAACCAGCGTATCGACATCCGTAAAACTGATGCTGTTGCTGACGGTTCTTTCGATTGCGCCTGGAATTTTGATTCTCATGACCAGTTTTACGAGAATCATCATTGTTCTTTCCTTTGTCAGAACAGCGCTTGCCACCCAACAAATGCCGCCTAACCAAGTATTGGTGGGCCTTGCAATGTTTTTGTCATTCTTCATTATGGCACCTACTTTCCAGGAAGTGAATGAACAGGCATTGACGCCTTTATTTAATGAAGAAATCAATTTGGAGCAAGCTTATGAAAGAGCATCCATTCCTTTTAAAGAGTTCATGAGCGCACAGACGAGGCAGAAGGACCTAGCTTTATTCCTTCAATACGCAAAGGCGGATACTCCTAAATCGGTACAGGAAATTCCGTTGACTGCACTGGTCCCGGCTTTTGCGATCAGTGAAATCAAAACTGCTTTCCAAATCGGATTTATGATCTTTATCCCATTTCTGGTGATTGATATGGTAGTAGCTAGTGTCCTCATGTCAATGGGGATGATGATGCTTCCGCCAGTAATGATCTCGCTGCCTTTCAAGATACTCTTGTTTGTCATGGTGGATGGCTGGTATTTAGTAGTTAAATCATTATTACAAAGTTTTTAAGCAGGTGAGAACATGACAGCAGAATCGGTAATCTCCATAGCCGAAAGAGGGATATATACAGTGTTAATGGTATCAGGACCACTGCTGTTATTGGCGCTGGTAGTAGGTTTGATTGTCAGCATCTTTCAGGCAACCACGCAAATACAGGAACAGACCTTGGCTTTTGTTCCGAAGATTGTTGCAGTCCTTATCGGTGTCATTTTTTTCGGACCTTGGATGCTAAGTTATATGCTTTCCTATGCAACCGAAATTTTTTCCAATCTTACAAGGTTTGTAGGTTGATGAAATGATAGATTTTATTCCATCTTTTCCGACCTTCTTGCTGATTTTTGTCAGGGTGACCTCCTTCTTCCTGATGATGCCGTTGTTTTCCTATCGGACAATCCCGGCAACACATAAAATTGGTCTTGGTTTCATGTTAGCGCTTATCATGTTTTCAGCGATCGATGCACCTGAGTTGAAGATTGACAGTGTCTATTTCATGTTAATCATCAAAGAGGCCATGGTTGGTTTATTCATCGGATTTATCGCAGCATTAATGATGTCTGCTATCCAGATTGCCGGAGGGTTTATCGATTTTCAGATGGGATTTGCAATTGCCAATGTCATCGACCCGCAAACAGGTGCTCAGAGTCCGTTGATGGGGCAATATTTATCGATTATCGCTTTACTTGTTCTACTGACGGTGAATGGCCATCACTTGCTGATGGACGGGATCTTTTATAGCTATAATTTTATACCGATCGATCAGTTGATGATTCCCTTTGGAAAGGAGAACGTCGCAGAGTTTGTTCTTCTTTCCTTTAATAAAATGTTCCTCATCGCTTTTCAGATGTCCCTTCCTATTGTGGGAACATTGTTTTTGGTGGATATTGCACTTGGAATCGTAGCCAGAACAGTACCTCAGCTGAATATTTTCGTTGTCGGCCTGCCGATTAAAATCGGTGTCAGCTTCTTGGTTCTCATCGCGGTAATGGGTGCCCTGATGGCGGTTACATCGGATCTTGTTTCGACCACACTCGCGACGATGCGCGGATTGATGGAAATAATCGGGGGAGCATAAAATGAATTTTTTGAAAGTCGACCTTCAATTTTTTGCTGGTGAAAAAACAGAAAAAGCTACTCCTAAAAAAAGGCAGGATGCGCGAAAAAAAGGACAGGCTGCCAAAAGCCAGGACGTTAATACGGCGATCGTCTTGCTTGCCGTTTTCCTGTATTTGATGTTTTTTGGAAAGGACATAACGGAGAGACTAATGGGAGTTCTCCGTCATGCGCTGCAAAATTATCTATTTATGGAATTGACTGCAAATAATCTAGAATCTATTGTAGTGGAAATCCTTGGTGAACTAGTCTTTTTCCTCGGTCCAGTGATGGGCGTTGCCTTGCTTGCGGGAGTAGCCGCCAATTATATGCAGGTTGGTTTTATTTTTTCCACTGAGGCAATCCAGATGAATGCCGAAAAGATCAATCCAATCAGCGGTTTTAAAAGAATTTTCTCGATGAGGGCAATTGTCGAATTGCTTAAATCGATTTTAAAGATCAGCTTCATTGGAGTCATCGCTTTTTCCGTTTTATGGGCTAGGATGGATGAAGTTTTGCTGCTTGCCAATAAAAGTGTTGGTGCGGCAATTGCGACAATTGCAGGACTAACGCTCCAAATGGGGCTTTTTGCTTCCGGAGCATTGCTATTTTTGTCATTATTGGACTTTTTGTACCAAAAATATGACTTTGAGAAAGGAATCCGCATGTCTAAACAGGACTTGAAGGATGAGTACAAAAATATCGAAGGAGACCCGCTCATCAAATCAAAGATCAAGCAAAAGCAAAGAGAAATGGCAATGCGGCGGATGATGCAAGAAGTTCCAAAAGCAGATGTAGTCATTACGAACCCGACTCACTTTGCGATCGCATTAAAGTATGACGAAGAGAAGGCTGATGCGCCGGTCGTGGTTGCCAAAGGTGTCGATTTTGTCGCCCAGAAAATCAAATGGATTGCCAAAGAGAATGAAATCATGACTGTCGAAAATCGTCCGCTTGCCAGAGCTTTATACAGTCAGGCTGAAATCGGCGATGCGATTCCTGAAGAGTTTTTTAAGGCTGTTGCCGAGATTCTGGCTTATGTATATCAAACAAAAAATAAAGTGCTGTAATTGTCAAGGTATGCAGTGTTAGGAGAGAAGAAATATGACCGGAAAAGACTTATCTGTCATCTTCGGCGTCATTTTAATAGTTGCGATGTTAATCATTCCTTTCCCAACGTGGCTGTTAAGTATCCTGATTATGGTCAATATATCAATTGCACTGCTGGTGCTTTTGAACACAATGAATATGACGGAGCCATTGCAATTTTCTGTTTTTCCTTCCTTGCTGTTAATTTTAACTTTGTTTCGCCTCGGTCTCAATGTGTCCACAACCCGTGCCATCTTGTCTCATGGAGAGGCTGGGGGGGTTGTGGAGGTATTCGGTTCCTTCGTTGTCGGTGGAAATGTTGTAGTAGGGATGGTTGTCTTCTTTATTTTAGTCATCATTCAATTTGTCGTCATTACGAAAGGGTCGGAGCGTGTATCAGAAGTTGCCGCAAGGTTTACACTTGATGCGATGCCTGGGAAACAGATGAGCATCGATGCTGATTTGAACGCAGGGATGATCTCTGAACAACAGGCACGTGAACGACGTGAAAAGGTAAGCAGAGAGTCTGATTTCTACGGAGCGATGGATGGTGCCAGCAAGTTTGTTAAAGGGGATGCAATTGCTGGGATCATCATTGTGTTGATTAACCTCATTTTCGGGATCGTTATTGGTATGATGCAGCAGGGGCTAGCAATTGGCGAAGCAGCTCAACGGTACTCCTTATTGACAGTGGGAGATGGCATAGTCAGCCAGGTTCCTGCGCTGCTGATTTCAACTGCTACCGGTATAGTCGTCACTAGGGCCGCATCTGACGGGAATCTAGGTTTCGACATCACCTCCCAGCTCACAGCTTACCCAAATATGCTTTATGTTGCCGGGGGCACCATTTTCCTGCTTGGTCTGTTCACGCCGATAACAGACTTGCTGACTATTCCGTTAGCTGGGTTGTTAGTCTATGGCGGATATGCTTTTTCCCGTGTACCGGAACCTGATCAGCAACAACTCCAGGAACTGGAAGAAGATACCCAAATGGATGAAATGAAGAGTCCGGAAAGTGTCGTCAATTTGTTAAATGTCGATCCAATTGAATTCGAATTTGGTTATGGATTGATTCCGCTGGCAGACGCCAATCAAGGGGGGGACATTCTTGACCGGATAGTTATGATTCGAAGACAGCTCGCCATTGAACTGGGGCTCGTTATTCCTGTCGTCAGGATTCGTGACAATATCCAGCTTCAGCCCAATGAATATCGGCTGAAAATCAAAGGAAACGAAATGGCAAGAGGAGAATTGCTCCTCGATCACTATCTTGCCATGAGTCCTGGCATCGAGGAAGAGTCAATTGAAGGAATTGATACGGTGGAACCAAGCTTCGGCTTGCCTGCGAAGTGGATTACGGAAGAAATGAAGGAGCAGGCCGAAATTTTTGGTTATACTGTTGTCGATCCTCCTTCAGTCGTATCCACCCACATAACGGAAGTAATCAAAGCAAATGCTCACGAACTGCTTGGTCGTCAGGAGACAAAGCAGCTAATCGATCATCTGCGGGAAAGTTATCCAATATTGGTCGAGGAAGCAACGCCTAACCCTTTGTCAGTTGGAGAAATACAAAAGGTATTAAGCAAACTGCTTAAAGAAAATGTATCAATCAGAAACCTTCCGATCATCTTTGAGACGCTTGCCGATTATGGCAAGATCACAACCGATACGGATATTCTTGCTGAATATGTCCGCCAGGCGCTTGCAAGACAAATTACCAACCAGTATTCAAAAAATGAAGATAGCCTTAAGGTCATCACATTATCTGGCAGGGTAGAAAAAATGATCGCTGACGGTGTCCAGCAAACCGAACATGGAAATTATCTATCATTGGATCCAACGGTTTCCCAGGGAATTCTTGAATCGGTTGCAGCTCAGATTGAGCAGCTGAGCATAATGGAACAGACACCGATTATTCTCTGCTCGCCAGCAGTAAGGATGTATGTCCGTCAGTTGACAGAAAGATATTTTGCGCAGATCCCGGTCTTGTCCTATAACGAGCTTGAAGCAAATGTAGAAGTCCAAAGTGTCGGAGTGGTGAATCTAGAATGAAAGTAAAAAAATATACAGCTCCATCCATGCCAGAAGCAATGAAGCAGGTCAGAAAAGAGCTTGGCAATGATGCTGTGATCCTGAATTCGCGAGTTGTTCAAACAGGGGGATTTATTGGTTTCTTCAAGAAAAACAGCATAGAGGTCATTGCCGCTATTGATCCAGACACCGAGCTTGCCTCTAAACCGGTAAACTTGGATAAATCTATGAAGGAATCTCCAACATCGATAAAAACAGAACAGCGGAAAACACAGCTATTCTCCTATAAAGACCATCCGTCATCAATAGTGGAGAAAGATTTAGTAACGGAGATATCCAAGTTGAAAGACATGTTAAAGGCAGCAGGCAACACAAGCGGAATCCCGCTCCCTGCTCCTGTAAATAAGCATCTTCAACACTTAAGGGACCAGGATGTGGACCAGTCGATTGCAGAAGAATTAACTAGTATTTTATTGGAAAAATGGTATTTAAACGGAGCATCAGCAAGTGAAGGTGCAGTAGCCGAATGGAGTGGGAAAGCTATTCAGCAAAGGATGAATGGACTTTCCTTCGGCGGGGTTTCTTTCACAAAGAAATTTGTCAATGTCATTGGCCCAACAGGCGTTGGGAAAACAACTACGCTAGCGAAAATCGCTGCAGACTGCGTATTGAAGCATCAAAAAAAGGTAGCGTTTATTACCACAGATACGTATAGGATTGCAGCAATCGAGCAGTTGAAAACATATGCGAATATTCTTCATGTGCCAATCGAGGTTTGCTATACGATGGACGATTTTAAGGAAGCAACCAGCAAGCTTGCACAATATGATGTCGTATTTATTGATACAGCAGGTCGGAATTTCAGAAATCAGAAATATGTACATGATTTGAACGGTGTCATTGATTTCAGTGAGGAAATGGAAACCTTCCTTGTCTTGGCACTGACTTCAAAACAGCAGGATATGGAGGAAATACGCAAACAATTCTCGCTCATTCCTATCGACAAATTTATCTTTACCAAACTTGATGAGACTTCCGTTTACGGTTCGATGCTGAATATTGCCGAGAAATTTTCAACCGGTATTGCTTATATGACGAATGGACAGGATGTACCCGATGATTTAATCGAAGCCAGTCCTGAAATTGCAGCAAATACCATTATTGGAGCAATCCAATATGAGTGACCAGGCGGAAAAGCTAAGAAATCGGCTCCTGTCAAATATTCCAATAAAAGAAGCAAAGACGCTTGCTGTTGTGAGCGGAAAGGGAGGGGTAGGGAAATCGAACTTTTCGCTTAACTTCTCGATTTCCTTGGCAAAGCAGGGAAATCGCGTCTTGTTATTTGATCTTGATATCGGAATGGGAAACATTGAGATATTAATGGGCAAGCATTCTGCACTGTCGATAGCTGACTTTTTTGCAGGCAAAGCATTGTTGGAAGAAGTGGTTTTTCAAGGCCCACAAGGTGTGGAATATATATCTGGAGGAACTGGCTTAAGCCAGCTGATTCGGATGGATAAGGAAAGTATCGCTCATTTTACCACAAGCTTACATGATATCCTAAGAAAATATGATTATCTTATTTTGGATATGGGAGCAGGTTTAAATGAAGAAACTCTCGCCATCCTTCTCTCCGTAAACGAAATATTCGTGATTACCACAACAGAACCGACTTCCTTGATGGATGCCTACGCTACGATGAAATACATCCACCTCGCCGATTCCAGTCTGCCATTTTATCTGGTCGTTAATAGGGCAGGCTCCGTCAAGGAAGGCCAGGAAACACTGTCAAGGATTGAGAATGTGCTCGGTAAATTTTTAGGAAGGATACCGGTTAAACTCGGGATCATACTGGAAGATAAAATCGTCCAGGAAGCGGTAAAACGGCAAATTCCTTTTGTATTGCTAAATGACCGTTCACAAGCCGCAAAAGGGATGGTCCAAATTATTGAAAAATATATCAATAAAGAGAGCTACAATGCCGAAAAGAGAGATAACAGGAGTTTTACAGCTAGATTGAAGCAATTCCTTTTCGAAAGGTAGTGGTTGAGTGGCCAAGGTAAGAGTTCTCATCGTAGATGATTCAGCTTTCATGCGAAAGCTGATCAACGACTTTCTATCTGAACACCCAAAGATAGAGGTTATTGGTTTGGCGCGAAACGGTGAGGATGCAGTCAAGAAATTTCGGGAAATGCGCCCAGATGTCATAACACTTGATATCGAAATGCCCAAACTGAATGGACTTGAGGTACTCAAAATAATCATGCAGGAACGTCCTATTCCTGTTGTTATGCTTTCCAGTATGACAAAAGAAGGAGCAGATACAACACTGCAGGCGATCCAGGCAGGTGCAGTAGATTTTGTGGCAAAGCCTTCAGGTTCAATATCCGTTGATCTACATAAAGTAAAAACAGAGCTAATCCAGAAAGTGTTGTCTGCGAGTAAAGCAAATCTAGCAAAATTAAACACATATCACAAACCAAGAGCAGACAGAAAACCACTGCCCTTAGCAACAGAAACGGAAACTAAGCCGTCTGAGGTTCTCTATAGTAGAAGATTCCATAAAGAACCAAAAAAAATCGTCTGTATTGGAACTTCGACAGGAGGACCACGGGCCCTTCAGCAAGTTTTGCCATTGCTTCCAAAAGATATCGGAGTGCCAGTGCTTGTTGTCCAGCACATGCCGCCCGGTTTTACCAAATCCCTCGCCAGCAGATTGGATTCCTTGTGCCAAATTACTGTCAAGGAAGCAGAAGATGGAGAGCTGCTGCAAAAAGGGACAGCGTATATTGCCCCAGGAGGATATCATCTGGAGGTGAAGGGAGTTGGACCAGCACTGGCTATCAGCTTAAGTCTTTCCCCACCCCGAAACGGACATCGACTTTCCGTAGATGTAATGTTCGAGTCGGTCAGTTTAGTTAAAAACTATTTGAAAATCGCTGTGATAATGACAGGGATGGGTGCGGACGGAGCTAAAGGGCTGGTTGAATTAAAAAAGAATGGCATAGTAAAAGCGATTGCCGAATCTCAAGAAACTTCGATTGTCTTTGGGATGCCAAAAGCAGCGATTGCAACGAACATGGTAGATGAAGTAGCAAATGTCGATCACATTGCGGAAACAATCATGAATTATATTTAAGGCCGGAGGTGCAGAGCACATGGAATTAAATCAATATCTTGAAGTGTTTATAGAAGAAAGTAGAGAGCATTTACAGTCCTTGAATGAACAACTGTTGGAGTTGGAGAAAAATCCAGGGAATTTGTCCATCATCAATGAAATTTTCAGATCTGCCCATACTTTAAAAGGGATGTCAGCAACGATGGGGTATGAAGATCTGGCAAGTTTGACGCATCAAATGGAAAATGTTTTGGATGCAATCCGTAATAACCGGTTGCTTACGACTCCTGAAATCATCGATGTGATCTTTATGGCTGTTGATCATCTTGAGGAAATGGTTGAATCAATTGCAGCTGGAGGAGATGGGAAGAAAGACGTTTCCGAAACAGTTGAGAAGTTGAAGGCAATTGAAAACGGTGAGACAATCTCACGTTCAGCAGATGTGGAAATTGCTGCAGCTTCCACGCTAGAAGCACCTAAATCTGCTGCTAGCTACGATGAGTTTGAACTGACTGTTTTAAAGCAATCGAAAGAGCAAGGATTTGGAGTGTATGAAATTGAAATTGGACTTCGTGATGATTGCCTGCTGAAAGCCGCACGGGTGTATATGGTGTTTGAGGTGCTGGAAAAAATCGGCGAAGTGATCAAAGCAAATCCTTCAGTTGAACAGCTTGAAGAAGAACAGTTTGAAGATGAATTTTCTGTAACGATTATCACAAAGGAAAATCCAGACGATATTAAAGGCAAGATCATGAAGGTATCCGAGGTGGTAAAAACAACGGTACATCCGGTTGATTTCAGTGAGATGAACTCAGGCGTTGCCATCAAAGCTGCTGAAAAAATAATCGGTGTAGATACATCTAAATCCTTAGATACCGATGCACGTTCAATAATTACCGGAATAGAAACAGCAGCTGTCCAGGACAGCAAAACCAGTGTTAAACAGCAAACGAACAGCAGTAAGACCATTCGTGTGAACATCGAACGGCTTGATATTCTCATGAATTTATTTGAAGAATTAGTCATCGACCGCGGACGATTAGAGCAAATCTCAAAAGAATTGGACAATGGTGAACTAACTGAAACGGTAGAGCGGATGTCCAGGATTTCAGGTGATCTGCAAAACATCATCCTGAATATGAGGATGGTTCAGGTCGAGACAGTATTTAATCGGTTCCCTCGAATGATCCGTCAATTAGCGAAGGACTTGAATAAAAAGATCAATCTTGAAATCGTTGGAGCGGAAACCGAATTGGATCGTACCGTCATTGATGAAATCGGCGACCCACTCGTGCACTTACTCAGAAATTCTGTAGACCATGGCATTGAATCACCGGAAGTTCGCCGATCTAAAGGCAAAAATGAAGAAGGAACCATTGTACTGCGTGCATTTCACAGTGGAAATCATGTGTTTATTGAAATTGAAGATGATGGAGCCGGAATCAGCAAAGAAAAAGTATTGCAGAAAGCGATCAGCAAGGGAATCATTACAGAACAATCCGCTGCAGGCTTTACAGATAAACAAGCGTATGAATTGATTTTATCATCAGGTTTTTCGACTGCTGAGACTATCTCTGATATCTCAGGTCGAGGCGTCGGACTCGATGTAGTGAAAAATACTATTGAATCTCTGGGAGGCTCTATTTCGATTGACTCCAAGGAGAATGAAGGCACCATCTTCTCGATCCAGCTTCCGCTCACCTTATCCATCATTTCGGTCATGTTAGTGGAAATCCAGAAGGAGAAATTCGCTATTCCGCTGTCTTCCATCATTGAGACGGCGATTATCAAGGACACGGAAATCTTGAATGCTCACAATCAAAAAGTGATTGATTTCAGAGGCAAGGTCGTACCGCTGCTATTCCTAAAAGATATCTTCGATGTTCCTTTTGAGGGAGCGGATGATCATTTCCATTCTGTGATCATCGTTCGTAAAGGAGACAAAATGGCTGGTTTGATTGTGGATTCCTTTATTGGCCAGCAAGAGGTAGTTCTTAAATCGCTAGGAAATTACTTAACAGATGTTTTTGCAATTTCTGGAGCAACAATTCTTGGAGATGGTCAGGTAGCATTGGTCGTTGATTGCAACGCATTAATTAAATAGATATCTTGGCAGACTGATAAAGATGATATTTTAGGAGTGGTGAAAATGGCTGAAGACTTGATTTCGGATTTGAAAGTGATCGTCTTCCAATTGAATCAAAAAGAATATGCAATTCCTGTTAGTCAGGTTAGATCGATTGAAAAGATTATCCATATCACGAGAGTGCCACATGTGAATCCATTCGTGAAAGGGGTTATCAACCTTCGGGGAGTCGTCACTCCGCTATTGGATTTACGGGTCAGGTTTGGGATGGAAGAACAAAGTTATTCAGACAGCACTCGCGTCATTATTGTTGGGGATGAGGAGAAGGAGGCAGGGCTGATTGTTGATGGAGCAAATGATGTGATTGATATTCCGTCAAGCATGATCGAACCAGCTCCAGAAGTGGTAGGCATTGCTGCAGAAGGATTTATCAAAGGTGTTGCAAATCTTCATAGAAGGTTATTAATTTTGATAGATTTGGATAAGATTCTTCTGTCCGACGTTAGAAAAGCTTTATAGGCGGAAAGGGACGGGTTATGACTTTTCTAAAAAGCATTTTGGATATACACCTGGACATATTAAAAGAGGTTGGAAACATAGGAGCCGGCCATGCTGCAACCGCCTTATCTACCATTATGAACAAAAAAATTGATATGAGAGTCCCTAGTGTCAGGGTCGTATCCTTCGACGAAGTGATGGAATTAGCAGGAGGTGCAGACAATGTGGTAGCGAGCGTATTCCTGCGGATTGAGGGGGAGGCTCCGGGGAGTATGTTTTTCATCCTTCCTCTTCCTCAGGCAGAGAAATATATCCGCCAGCTAACAAAAAACGAGACATTCTCCTTCAAGAATGAACAGGACAATGAGCTGGCATTGTCAGCACTTCAGGAATTAGGAAATATTCTATCCGGTTCCTATCTCTCTTCTTTGTCCGATTTTACAAAGTTGAGCATGTATCCTTCCGTTCCTGCTCTTAGTATTGATATGGTTGGGGCAATCGTCAGTTTTGGCCTGTTGGAACTATCACAGGTAAGTGATTACGCGATCGTGATCGATACGGCACTGGATGAAGAAGATGCCGAGTTGCCAGAAAGTGTGAGAGGGCATTTCTTTTTAATGCCCGACCCGAATTCTTTCCATATCATTTTTTCTGCTCTAGGAGTAAAGATTGATGCATAAAACAGCAGAAATCATTAAAGTTGGAATTGCCGATATGAATATTGCGAAAGTACCTGATTTGATCAGAACAACTGGCCTGGGATCCTGTGTTGGAGTGGTTTTGTTTGATCAGCGGGCAGAATTAGCTGGCTTGGCTCATGTTATGCTCCCGGATTCATCGTTTTCCCGAGCCGAACCTCTGAATAAGGCGAAATTTGCCGATACAGCAATCAAAGAACTTTTAGAAGTCATGATTCAATCAGGTGCAAAACAGGTAAGCATAAAAGCAAAGATTGCCGGTGGCGCCCAGATGTTCCAATTTTCAGGCAGCAGTGACATGATGAGAATTGGACCACGGAATGTAGAGGCAGTTTTACAGCAAATAAAAGAACTTCGCATTCCACTAATAGCCCAAGATGTAGGCGGCAATAGCGGCAGAACGATTGAATTCGATCCGAAGACCGGTTTACTGCAAATCAGGACTGTGAACAAAGGAAATAGTGTGATTTAATTTTTTGACAACTAGAAAGAGGCGTTATGCGCGTGAGGAGGTTGACAATGGTGCGAGGATCCACTTCGGAAGAACAGATTATATGGGATAAATGGATACAATCCCGAGATCCGGATGCGGGGAATATGCTGATAAAAAAATATATGCCACTTGTTTCCTACCATGTGCAAAGAATCTCCGTAAGTCTTCCAAAAAGTGTTTCTAGAGATGATTTAAGAAGCTTAGGACTGATAGGATTGTATGATGCCTTGGAAAAATTTGATCCAAACAGGGATCTTAAGTTTGATACCTATTCTTCCTTTCGGATTCGTGGGGCAATTTTGGATGGATTAAGAAAGGAAGATTGGCTTCCAAGAAGTACTCGAGAAAAAGCAAAAAAAATAGATGCAGCGATCGAGAGACTCGAACAGCGTTTCATGCGAAATGCAACCATCGGAGAAATCGCCAGTGAACTGAATATGGAGGAAACGGACATATACACAACGATAAATGAACATTTTTTCGCGAATGTCCTCTCAATAGATGAACATCCAAATGAAAATGAGGAACGTGACAATCAGTCATTTGTGATCAAGGATGAAAAAGCGGAGGTCCCTGAGGAAAAACTAGTCAAATCTGAGCTTTTGGAAGAAGTAGCTGAAAAGATTTCAAAATTGAATGATAAAGAACAACTTGTACTGAGCTTGTTTTACAAAGAAGAATTAACGTTAACGGAAATTGGGCAAGTCATGAATTTATCTACTTCAAGGATTTCACAAATACATTCAAAGGCAATTTTTAAATTGAGAAAATGGCTGGAATCAGCATGATAGAAGGCAGGAGATGGATGTGGCGACGGATTTTATAGTGAAGATTTCCAATGACAGGCTTTCAGCAGTACTAGAAATCAATAACTCAATCCACGAGATGGAACGTTCAGTATCTGTTCGGGAATTACAGAGTGTCCTCGAAAAAGAAACGATTGCGTTCGGTATTAAAATGGACATTTTAGAACAAATTTCCAAAGATCCTACTTCTATTAAAGATCCTGTCCTCATTGCGACTGGAATGCAAAAAGTAGATGGAGAAGATGCCTATTTGCGCAATGAACTTGAACAATCTAGTATGCTGGAACAGAAAGTGCTTCATTTCCGTTCCGTTATGCATATTCCTTCCGTAAAAAAAGGTCAGTTGCTGGCAAGTATTATTCCTGCTGTGAAGGGAACGCCTGGGAAGGACGTGACGGGCAGAGTCCTTCCGGCAAAGCACGGACGGCCCCTAAGAGTACGAGCAGGAAATAATGTACGATTGGAGACTGGAAAATTTTATGCTGAATGTGATGGACAGGTTAGCATCACGCAGAAATCCATTTCCGTTAATCCTGTTTATGAGGTAAAAGGGGATCTTGATCTTAAAACAGGAAATTTAGAATTTGTAGGAAATATCGTCATAAAAGGCAATGTTCCTAGCGGTTATGAGCTGAAGGCCGGCGGGGATATTATCGTCGAGGGGCTTGTGGAAGCTGCCAATCTCCAGGCAGGAGGGAGTATTGTTATTAAAGGCGGAATCGCCGGAGCGATGAAGGGCAGGATTATCGCTGGCGGGAATGTATTTGCCTATTACCTTAATCAGGCAAATATCAAAGCAGGGCAGGATATCATTATTAAGTCATCCGTTCTTCACAGTAAATTGACAGCTGGAGGAAATGTAGACTGCCAAAATGGAACCATTATTGGGGGGACGATTTCGGCAGGACGGAACATTTCAGTCAAGGAATTGGGAAATGAGCTTTTTACCAAAACCGAGTTAGCTGTGGGTTGGGATCCGCTGCTGGAAAAAACGGAACAGGAAACGATTGCCGCAATCGAAACAGCAAAAGAGAACATTAGGAAACTGACAGAAATCGAGGAGAAACTCGGTGAAATTGGCAGGCGTGCAGGTTCCTTGACAGATGAGCAGAAGCAAATGATAGCAAAACAGCGAAATACAAGGCTGCAAGTGGAAGAATCCTTATTGGAACTTTTGACTAACCTCGAGTTATTGCAACTAGAGAAACAAGATCGGTTGAATTCCTGCTTAACTGTTCATGATCAAGTATTCCCCAATACGAAGATGTTTTTCGGCAAGTACACCTTCATGACAAATCAACTATACAAGAAGGTGTATTTCGGTCTTGAGAATAGTGAGATTTCGATTCATCCTATAGTAAAAGTTGAACTCTCGAACATTAGGAAGTGACAAGATGAGCCTCAAAGCAATCGAAATGCAGATTGCTCTTCCTAGGACACAGGATGCCGGCAAAATTCAAGAGCAACTCCAACAGCGGGGACAGCATCTTCAGGAACATGCCGTAAAAATGGTGACGAAGGAAGAGGATTTAACACGTAATACCGTAGTGAAAAACAACCAAAAGCAGGAAGCCCGCTTAAATAAAGAGGGTAGTCACCAAGGCGATCAAGAGCAAAAAAACAGAGAAAACCATGAGAATAAGGATGATGAGATTGTCCAGCAACACCACCCATATAAAGGGAAGGTGATTGATTACAGCGGATAGAGGGATATTTATGACCACTTTTCTACTACTCTTAACTTTAATACTGAACATGGCAACAATTTTCGCCATTATTGTATTATACTTACGGCAAAATCGACTTGTGGAAACAGAAAGAAAGCAAGAGAAAATCATCAGTGAAATCGATGAAATTTTTTCAGCATATCTATTGGAATGGAAGGAAGAGAATGATAAGTTTCTTAAGTTGATAACGAATGCCAATATGCCAGTAAATCAAGGAAAAGCGGACAAGCCTGCTGAAAAAACAGATATAGGTTCACAGAAAGACCCCGAAGCAGTAATCCGCGAAATTCAACAACCCCACACCCGTAAAGGGATCTCTTATCATGCAGCAAGACAGGCTTACCAAGCTGGTGTACCCATCAAACACTCAGAGATAGAAGGCGTGACTGCGGGTTCAGAAGAAACAAAGGAAGTTAGTTTAATGGATCAGGTCACAACAATGAAACAGCAAGGGCTGACAATCGAAGAAATAGCAAGGAAGCTGAATAAAGGGAAAACAGAAATAGAACTTTTGCTTAAATTTCGGCCAAATAGGCAGGAATAACTTGATTGTCAGTTTTATTTATGCTATATTATCTCATGGTGTTAATACACACGTTCAATGATTTGGCCAGATGGTGCTGCCGAGGCAGTCCTGGCTGAAGATGAGTTGGACGGAGGAAATCAAAACCATTAGGAGGAAACAAAATGTCAGTAATTTCTATGAAGCAACTGCTTGAAGCTGGTGTACACTTCGGTCACCAGACTCGCCGTTGGAACCCTAAGATGAAGAAGTATATCTTCACTGAGCGTAACGGCATCTACATCATCGACCTTCAGAAGACTGTTAAGAAGGTTGAAGAAGCATACAACTACGTGAAGGAGCTAGCTGGCAACGGCGGTACGGTTCTTTTCGTTGGTACAAAGAAACAAGCTCAAGATTCTGTAAAAGAAGAAGCAGCTCGTTCTGGTATGTATTATGTAAACCAACGCTGGTTGGGCGGTACATTAACAAATTTTGAAACAATCCAAAAGCGGATTTCTCGTCTTAAGAATATCGAAAGAATGTCTGAAGATGGAACTTTTGAAGTTCTTCCTAAGAAAGAAGTCGTGCAGTTGAAGAAAGAGCAAGAGCGTTTAGAAAAGTTTTTGGGCGGTATCAAGGATATGAAGGGCCTTCCAGATGCTCTTTTCATCATTGACCCACGCAAAGAGCGCATCGCTGTTGCGGAAGCACGCAAATTGAACATTCCAATCGTTGGAATCGTTGATACAAACTGTGATCCAGACGAAATTGACGTCGTTATCCCTGCGAACGATGACGCGATTCGCGCGGTTAAATTGCTTACATCTAAAATGGCTGATGCGATTATTGAAGCGAAACAAGGCGAAGAAACTACTGAAGCTGTAGAAGCTTAATTTACAAAAAGGTGATATAGGGAGGCGCCCTTTATCACCTTTTTTTAAGATGTATATATCCCAAATGATTCCATTGGAGTTTATATTGGCGAAATCTAGTTAAAATAAAGTATAGTTACATAAAACCTGAGATTTTAGGAGGATTTTTCATTATGACAATTACTGCACAAATGGTTAAAGAATTGCGCGAAAAAACTGGCGCAGGTATGATGGATTGCAAAAAGGCGCTTCAGGAAACAAATGGGGATATGGACCAGGCAATCGATTACCTGCGTGAAAAAGGAATCGCTAAGGCTGCAAAAAAAGCTGACCGCATCGCTGCTGAAGGTACCACTTATATTCTTGCAGAAGGCAACGAAGCTGTCATTCTTGAAGTGAACTCTGAAACAGACTTTGTAGCAAAGAACGAGGGTTTCCAAGTCCTTGTTAAAGAAATTGCTGAGCATTTATTAAAGAATAAGCCGGCATCGGTGGAAGAAGCGAACGCTCAAACAATGGAAAATGGCGATACTGTTGAAACTCGCATTAGCAATGCAATTGCAAAAATAGGGGAAAAGCTTTCCCTTCGCCGCTTTGAAGTGAAAGCTAAGACTGATAACGATGCATTCGGTGCATACCTTCACATGGGAGGACGAATTGCCGTACTATCTGTTTTGGAAGGAACTACTGACGAAACAGCTGCTAAGGATGTTTCTATGCACATCGCTGCATTAAACCCTAAATACGTTTCACGCGACGAAGTATCTCAAGAAGAAGTGGAGCATGAGCGTCAAGTTCTTACTCAACAGGCACTGAATGAAGGCAAGCCAGAAAATATTGTTGCCAAAATGGTTGAAGGCCGCCTTAGCAAATATTTTGAAGATGTTTGTGTTCTTGATCAGCCATTCGTTAAGAATCCTGACCAAAAAGTGCGCCAATTCGTTGAATCAAAAGGCGGAACTCTTCGTGAATTTACTCGTTACGAAGTAGGCGAAGGCATTGAAAAGCGTGAAGACAACTTTGCTGAAGAAGTAATGAACCAGGTAAACAAGAAATAATTTTTACTTGCGTATGTAATGGCAGGGAACACTACAGTGTTCCCTGTTTTTGGACATAGCTTTACTAGGGCTTTTCCTATTTATTCTTGCAAAGGAAAAGCCTGAAACTACATATGGAGGTACCCTATGACGAGTCCTAAATACAAAAGAGTTGTTTTAAAGTTAAGTGGAGAAGCGTTAGCCGGAGAACAAGGATTTGGCATCAATCCGACGGTAATCAAAAATGTTGCAGACCAGGTAAAGGAAATTGCGGAATTGGATGTAGAAATCGCTGTAGTCGTTGGCGGAGGGAATATCTGGAGAGGTAAAATCGGTGAAGAAATGGGAATGGACAGGGCGACGGCAGACTATATGGGTATGCTTGCCACTGTCATGAATTCTCTGTCATTGCAGGACAGTTTGGAACAAGCCGGAATCGAGACAAGGGTACAAACTTCCATTGAAATGCGTCAAGTTGCCGAACCGTATATCAGAAGAAGGGCAATCAGACATCTTGAGAAAAAACGCGTCGTCATTTTTGCTGCCGGAACGGGAAATCCGTACTTCTCCACGGATACTACTGCTGCATTGCGGGCTGCAGAGATCGAAGCAGATGTGATCCTTATGGCAAAGAATAATGTTGATGGTGTATACTCTGCAGATCCACGCGTTGATAAGCAAGCGACTAAATACGAAGAGCTTTCTTATTTAGATGTGTTGAAAGAAGGTCTAACTGTTATGGATTCAACTGCTTCATCGCTTTGTATGGACAATGATATTCCATTAATTGTATTCTCCATCTTGGAGAAGGGGAATATCAAACGAGCAGTAATGGGTGAAACAATCGGAACAATTGTGAGGGGGAAAAACTAATGCCAAAACAAGCAATTGCCAATGTGAAAGAAAGAATGTCAAAAGCGATCCAGGCTTTTACCCGCGAACTTGCCAGCATCCGTGCAGGCAGAGCCAATGCCTCTCTTTTAGACAGGATTCAGGTGGATTATTATGGTGCGCCCACACCCGTCAATCAGCTTGCCGGCATCTCTGTACCGGAAGCTCGTCTTTTGATCATCCAGCCGTATGATAGGTCGATCCTCGGCGAGATTGAGAAAGCTATCTTGAAATCCGATTTAGGATTGAATCCTTCTAATGATGGATCGATCATTAGAATCGCGATTCCTCAGTTAACAGAAGAACGGCGCAAAGAGCTTGCCAAACTTGTGAAAAAAGAAGCGGAAGAAGCAAAAGTTGCTGTTCGTAACATCCGCCGGGATGGCAATGAAGATTTAAAGAAGTTAGAGAAAAGTGGAGAAATCACTGAAGATGCCCATCGTGGGTATTCAGACGATATTCAGAAGCTTACAGATGAGCATATCGCTAAAATCGATCAGATTGCGAAAGACAAAGAAAAAGAGATCATGGAAGTTTAACGTCAGTGATCATCGAAACCCTCTGTTTTCCAGGGGGTTTTTTCGCTATCAAATGGGCCGCCAACGGAATAGTAGGGAAGCGGCCATTTGTCATTTTAAAAAAGTACATAAAAAGAATGAGTTTACGATAACGGTTTGAATGATAGAATATAATAATATTAGCCGTTTTATTCTGTTTTTTCTTTGAATAACATAATCTGTCTATAAGGCTGCTATTGGCCTGGAACCTGATTCAACATAATATCATGCTTTAGTCCATCCGTTTATAGAGATATCTTGGTTCTTTTTTGGTATGATAGTGGCATATGGAAATGAAAGAGAGAAGAACAGGATTACTCTATGGCTTTTCGTGAGCAGTCCAGCTTCAGCACCAAACGTTCTTAGGGAATGTCACCCCCATGATTGGTGCTAAAGATAATCTTTTAGGGGAGCTGTCACAATGTTAAATAAATTGAATCCATGGAAGAAGGATCCTAGCCCATCCGATTTCCAAGAACGTCTACTAAAAATAAAAGAACATCAAGTTCCGGCTCATATAGCGATTATCATGGATGGAAACGGACGCTGGGCTAGTAAACGCGCATTGCCGCGTGTAGCTGGTCATCATGAAGGAATGAAGGTTGTCCGAAAAATAACCAAGCTGGCCAATGAACTTGGAATAAAAACGCTGACTGTATATGCTTTCTCTACAGAGAACTGGAAAAGACCGAAATTGGAAGTCGATTTTCTCATGAAACTTCCGGAAGAATTTCTCGGCACCTTCCTTCCTGAATTGGTTGAAGAAAATGTCCGGGTTGAAATGATTGGATACATGGATAAGCTTCCCGAGCATACAAGAAAAGCCGTTGAAAAAGCGATGGATGATACAAAGGATAATACCGGCCTTGTACTGAATTTTGCGCTTAATTATGGTAGCAGGGCGGAAATTTTAGATGGTGTCAAAAGGGTCATTGAAGATGTGAGAACCGGTAAGATTTCAGAAGACGATTTAACAGAAGATGCCTTTTCCTCCTACTTAATGACAAGGGAGATGAATGATCCTGATTTACTGATCAGGACAAGCGGAGAAATCCGTTTGAGCAATTTTATGCTTTGGCAGCTTGCCTATACGGAGTTCTGGTTCACTGACGTACTTTGGCCTGATTTTAACGAAGAGCATTTAATCGAAGCAATCGAAGCATTCCAGGGCCGCCAGCGGCGTTTTGGAGGAGTTTAAAAAAGGTGTGAAAAAGTAAATGAAGCAAAGAATCATTACAGCAGTGATCGCTGCAGCTATTTTTCTTCCAATCGTTATTTTCGGAGGCTGGCCATTTATCGCAATGGTATATATAATAGCATCTATTGGATTATATGAAGCGCTGAAAATGAAGAAATTAACCCTTTACTCGATCCCGGGGTTTCTATCCCTGGTGCTATTATGGATTTTCCTGATTCCCAGCCAGTACAGCGGCTTTCTAAAGGAGATTGATTATACCAAAGTGGAAATCTTCTTTCTTGGAGTGCTTTTGCTTTTGGCTTATACGGTCATTTCAAAGAATCGCTTTTCCTATGAAGATGTTGCCTTTTCGATAATGTCTATTCTTTACGTAGGGCTTGGTTTTTACTTTTTCATTGAAACCCGAGATGCAAATCTAATCTATGTGTTTTATTCGTTATTCATCATTTGGGCTACCGATTCGGGAGCATATTTTATCGGTAGGGCAATTGGCAAGCATAAGCTTTGGCCGGAAATCAGCCCGAATAAAACAACAGAGGGCTTTTTTGGCGGTGTAGCATCGGCACTTGTCGTTGCACTTTTGTTTAGTATACTCGGTGATATGGAGGTATCAGTCATCATCCTGCTGGCAGCTACAGCCTTTTTATCTATTTTTGGTCAAATAGGCGATCTTGTCGAATCCGCGCTAAAACGCTATTATCATATAAAAGACTCAGGGAACATCCTTCCTGGACATGGCGGTATGCTGGACAGATTTGACAGTCTGCTGTTTGTTTGGCCGTTAATCCATTTACTACATTTGCTGTGATTGATTTTTACCGGTGAAAGGGGCTTAGCAAGCATGATCGGCCGGATGAATACATCTTCCCGATATTAGGAGTGAAAGAATTGTGAAAAGAATTAGCTTGTTGGGTGCAACAGGATCAATTGGGATCCAAACACTCGAAGTGATCAGGGAGCATCCTGAGGAGTTCGAACTCGTTTCCATGTCTGCGGGCCGGAACATTGTGCTCTGCAGGAAAATCATCCATGAGTTTCAGCCAGAACTAGTTTCGGTACAGGAAAAAGAGGATGCCGACCGGTTAAAGTCAGAATTTTCATCAGTTAAAATAGTGTATGGACTTCAGGGTCTTGAAGCAGCAGCAGTTTTCGATAAGGCTGATGTTCTAGTCAATGCAGTGCTTGGAAGTGTAGGATTGAAGCCAACACTAGAAGCAATTCGATCAGGCAAAACGATCGCAATTGCCAATAAGGAAACACTTGTCACTGCTGGTCATATTGTTATGGAGGAAGCAATACGAAATAACGTGACGATCTTGCCAGTGGACAGTGAGCACTCAGCAATCTTTCAGGCACTGCAGGGTGAGAAAGAAAAGAATATCGAACGAATCATCCTTACAGCCTCGGGTGGAAGCTTTAGGGACCGGACAAGAGAAGAATTGCATGGGGTGACAAAATCAGCTGCTTTGAACCATCCGAATTGGTCGATGGGAGCAAAAATAACGATTGATTCCGCGACTATGATGAACAAAGGCTTAGAGGTTATCGAAGCGCATTGGCTATTTTCTCTTCCATATGATGCCATTTCGGTTCTGCTCCATCAAGAGAGTATTATCCATTCGATGGTAGAGTTTCATGATACTAGCATCATCGCCCAACTCGGTACGCCGAATATGAAAGTGCCGATTCAGTATGCTCTTACCTACCCAGACCGGCTGCCGCTTTTGTCAGGAAAGAGATTGAACCTGTCTGAAATCGGAAGCCTTCACTTTAAGGATATGGACTTGAACCGATTCCGCTGCCTGAAATTTGCTTATGATGCCGGTCGGGCAGGGGGAACGATGCCTGCGGTGATGAATGCGGCAAATGAAGCCGCGGTTGCTGCCTTTTTACAGGACAGAATCTCTTTTCTCCAAATTGAAGACTTAATAGAGAAAGCAATGGAACATCATATCATCATAGGAACTCCTGACCTCGAAACCATTCAAGAGGCGGACAGAGAGACAAGAAACTATGTGAATTCGGTAATATAAAAGAGAGTTTTACAAAGTTGATTTTATCCTTAAAAAAGGTGGTTTGCTAATTTGAATACAGTTATTGCATTCATTGTCATTTTTGGTGCCCTCGTATTCTTTCATGAACTTGGTCATCTGATATTCGCAAAACGGGCAGGCATCCTTTGCCGGGAGTTTGCGATTGGTTTTGGGCCAAAAGTGTTCTCCCATAAGAAAAATGAAACGGTTTATACGATTCGTCTCCTGCCTATCGGCGGTTTTGTGAGAATGGCTGGCGAAGACCCGGAAATAATAGAAATCAAGCCTGGGCACAGAGTGGGTTTGCTTTTAGAAAAGAATGAAGTGCAAAAAATTATCCTTACGAACAAGGAAAAGTATCCTGATGCAAGAATTATTGAAGTGGAAAAAGCAGATATTGAGCATGAGTTGGTGATAAAAGGATATGAAGAAGGCGAGGATGACAGCCTGCTGAAATCCTATCCGGTCAGCAAAACTGCGGTGATTGTTGAAAATAATACTGAAACACAAATTGCTCCATATGACAGGCAGTTCGCTTCCAAAACACTCGGACAAAGAACCATGGCAATCTTTGCTGGACCGATGATGAATTTTATCCTTGCTATGGTGGTTTTCATCATCCTTGCTTTGTTCCAGGGGATTCCTTCAAATGAGCCCGTTCTTGGGAAGCTGACTGCTGACGGCAGTGCCCTTAAAGCGGGGCTGCAAGAAGGGGATGTAGTCAATAGCATTGAAGGTTCAGAAGTTTCTAGCTGGCAAGATGTTGTTGAGATCATTCGTAAAAATCCCGGGACTGAACTTGATTTCTCAATAAACCGTCAAGGACAAAACTTGGATATGCCGGTGACACCTGAAGTGAAAGACGTCGAAGGGCAAAAAATTGGCTTGATTGGTGTTTACAGTCCTGTTGAAAAATCACCAATCAAATCAATCTCATATGGCGTAAAAGAAACGTATTTCTGGACAACCGAAATTTTCTCGATGCTAGGAAAACTCCTGACAGGCCAATTTTCGATTGACGCGTTGTCTGGTCCGGTAGGAATTTATGTGTCCACAGATACTGTTGCTAAGTCTGGGATATTTTATTTAATGAAATGGGCGGGAATCTTAAGCATCAATCTTGGGATTATGAACCTGCTTCCATTTCCAGCTTTAGACGGCGGAAGGCTGACATTCTTTGCAATTGAAGCGCTCAGAGGAAAACCAATCGATAAGCAAAAAGAAGGAATGGTCCACTTCATTGGTTTTGCGTTATTGATGCTTCTGATGCTCGTCGTCACTTGGAACGATATTCAACGGTTTTTTCTGTAATGTAACATTGTGTAGCAAAGAAACTTCCTGCCCGAAAATTTTCGGTCAGGAATGTTTTTTCAAAAAACGATGAAAAATTCATAACGAGGTGTAAATTAAGATGAAGCAAAGTATGTCGTTTATTCCTACTTTAAGAGAAGTGCCAGCTGACGCAGATGTAAAAAGCCATCAACTTTTGCTAAGAGCCGGATTCATCCGTCAAAATGCTAGCGGTGTTTATACATACTTGCCTTTAGGGAGAAAGGTTCTGCAAAAAGTAGAGGCAATCATCAGGGATGAAATGAACCATGCGGGAGCGGCTGAGCTGTTCATGCCCGCGCTCCAGCAAGCGGAATTATGGCAAGAATCAGGTCGCTGGTATTCTTATGGACCGGAATTAATGAGATTGAAGGACCGGAACGACCGGGAGTTTGCCCTCGGTGCCACTCATGAAGAAGTCATCACCAGCCTTGTACGCGATGAAGTAAAGTCTTATAAGCGTCTGCCGCTAACGCTTTACCAGATCCAAACGAAATATCGTGATGAAAAACGACCAAGATTCGGTCTCCTTCGCGGCCGCGAATTTATTATGAAGGATGCCTATTCTTTCCATGCATCGCAGGAGAGTCTCGATGAGGTATATGAGCGCATTTTTCAGGCGTATTCCAATGTGTTCCGACGTTGTGGATTGAATTTCCGAGCGGTCATCGCTGATTCGGGTGCAATGGGAGGAAAAGATACTCACGAGTTCATGGTCCTTTCGGATATTGGCGAAGATACGATCGCTTATTCGGATACGTCCGATTTTGCTGCTAATATTGAAATGGCACCAGTGACTGCTGTTTACGAAAAGAGCAGCGATCCGGCTAAGGAGCTGGAGAAAGTCCGCACAGAAGGCAAGAAGACAATCGAAGAAGTTTCGAGCTTCTTGAATGTCGAAGAGAAAGATTGTATCAAGTCTCTGCTGTTCAAAATAGATGATCGCTTTGTGCTTGTTTTGGTACGTGGGGACCACGAAGTGAACGATATTAAGTTGAAAAATTATTATGGTGCTGCTACCGTCGAATTAGCCGATACGATTACAACAAAAGAAATACTTGGATGCTCTGTTGGCTCCCTTGGTCCAATCGGAGTGGATGGTGTCGAGGTACTTGCAGATTTAGCGGTGGAGGCAATCGTAAATGGAGTATGCGGAGCTAATGAAGAAGATTACCATTATACAAATGTCAATCCTGATCGTGACTTAAAGGTTTCAACCTACACGGATCTTCGCTTTATTAAAGAAGGAGATCCATCCCCAGATGGACAAGGAACCATCGTGTTTGCAAAGGGAATCGAAGTAGGCCATGTATTCAAGCTCGGCACAAGGTATAGTGAATCGATGAATGCTGAAATTCTCGATGAAAATGGAAGGTCAAAGCCTATGATCATGGGTTGTTATGGGATAGGGGTTTCCCGTACAATGGCTGCAGTTGCTGAACAATTTAATGACGAAAACGGACTAGTGTGGCCAACGAATATTTCGCCATTCGATGTCCATCTAATTGCTGTGAACATGAAAGACAATGCTCAGGCAGAACTGGCTGAAGCGCTGTATTCCAGTCTGCAGCAAGCTGGGATGGAAATCCTGTTGGATGACCGACAGGAACGCCCAGGAGTGAAATTCGCAGATGCTGACCTCATTGGTTTGCCGATAAGAGTCACGATCGGCAAAAAAGCCAGCGAAGGAATCGTCGAAGTCAAAATCCGCAAAAACGGTGAAATGCAAGAAATACACAAAGATGACCTCGCGGATACATTAAAAAATATGCTCAAAGAACTATAAACAGAAAGCGGATCCTTTCATTAGGTTCCGCTTTTTGGTGTTTATTAGGAGTTTCCTGCAAGCGTGATAGTCAATGTGCCCAGAATCCTTTTCCTATTGGAACACCAAAATGAAATATCAAACACAGGTAACGGCACAAACATTTTATGGTATAATAACCATTGCTATTAATCACTTAATAAAAAAACTAGAATCACTTTTAACGGGCTTTTCGTCCCGATAGATATTTCAAACTAGATGGGAGAGAAAAAATATGAGTGATCTTTCGTCAGGGAAAAAAGCAAGGTTTCAGCTCCTGCTGCAACAGTTGCAGCTTACAGAAGATGCCATTGTCACCCAGTTTCAAAATGCGCAAATTGACAAGGTCATAATAGAAAAGCAGGCAAGAAAATGGCATTTCTTTTTCCAGTTTGAAAGAATTATTCCTTGTTCGCTGTTTAGTAGCTTCGCAGGAAAATTAGAGCAGACTTTTTCCCACATTGCAAAAGTAGCATACTCGGTAAAAGTATTGGACCAGGCCATTAGCGAGCAGCACATCCTTGATTACTGGAAGCTGTGCATCAAGGAAATCGATGGAATTGCACCGCCATTGTTAAAGCTGCTGAATGAACAGGTACCGAAAATACAGGGGACAAAGATCCTTCTTACAGCCAGGAATGATGCAGAAGGACTAGCCCTTAAAAGGAAATATGGAGGGATGATTGCTGAGATCTACCAAGGTTTTGGATTTCCGCCATTGACGGTGGACACTGTTGTCAGCAGTGATCACACTTCGGATGAATACGAACGATTCTTGAAGGCAAATGAGAAGGAAGATCAGGAACGCGGATTGATGGCGATGATGGAAATGCAGAAAAAGGAAGCGGAAAAAGCCCAGGGTGATGGGTCAGCTCTCGATGGGCCAGTAACCATCGGACTAACAATCAAAGATGATGCCGATTTCCGCAAGCTGGAGGACATTGTTGATGAAGAACGCCGCGTTGCTGTTGAAGGATATGTATTTTTTGCTGAGACAAAGGAACTTCGCAGCGGCAGAACGCTTCTAACATTTAAGATTACCGATTATACCAGTTCCATCATCGTAAAAATGTTCTCACGAGACAAGGAGGATGCTGCCCTATATCAGCGCATTTCAAAAGGGATGTGGTTAAAGGTAAGAGGAAGCATCCAAAATGACACCTTCGTTCGTGATCTTATCATGATTGGGAATGATGTGAACGAAATCAAACCAAAAGGAAGAATCGATTCTGCCCCAGCAGGCGAAAAAAGAGTCGAGCTGCACCTTCATAGTCCGATGAGCCAAATGGACGCGGTCACTCCTGTTAGTGCCCTTGTCGCTCAGGCAGCCAAGTGGGGCCACAAAGCGGTGGCAATTACCGATCACGCAGTTGTCCAATCTTTCCCAGAAGCATTCAGTGCCGGAAAGAAAAATGACATTAAAATCCTTTATGGTGTGGAAATCAACCTTGTGAATGACGGGGTGCCTATTGCCTATAATGAGGCGCATAGATTGCTTGCAGACGCTACGTATGTTGTGTTTGACGTTGAAACAACCGGGTTGTCCGCTGTATACGATACGATCATTGAACTAGCAGCCGTAAAAGTGCGCGGCGGCGAAATCATTGACCGGTTCGAATCGTTTGCGAATCCGCACCATCGATTGTCGGCAACAACAATTAACCTGACTGGTATTACGGATGATATGGTCCAAAATGCCCCGGAGATAAGCGAGGTTTTGAAAAAATTCCATGAGTGGGCAGCTGAGAGTATTTTAGTTGCCCATAATGCCTCATTCGATATGGGCTTTTTGAACACCGGCTATAAAAAAATCGGAATAGGAAAAGCTCCAAATCCGGTAATCGATACACTGGAATTGGGCCGTTTCCTGTACCCGGATATGAAGAACCATAGGTTAAATACCCTTGCAAAAAAATTCGATATTGAATTGACACAGCATCACCGTGCAATTTATGATGCCGAAGCGACAGGGTATCTATTGTTGAGAATGTTGAAAGATGCAGCGGAACTGGGACTGGAATACCATAATCAGCTTAACGACAACATGGGGAAGGGGAAAGCTTTCCAAAGAGCGCGTCCATTTCATGCTACCTTGCTTGCGAAAAATGAAATTGGTATGAAAAACATTTTCAAGCTTGTTTCCATTTCACATATTGATTATTTTTACAGAGTGCCAAGAATTCCGCGATCGTTGCTGAACAAGCATCGTGAAGGCATCCTGATAGGTTCGGGTTGCGACAAAGGAGAAATTTTTGAAGGCATGATGCAAAAAGGCCGGGAAGAAGTCGAAGAAGCAGCGCAGTTCTATGATTATCTAGAGGTCCACCCGAAAGCGGTTTATGCCCATTTGCTGGAGCTGGAATTAGTCAGAGATCAGAAAGCACTAGAGGATATCATTGCCAATATCGTCAAGCTTGGTGAAAAGCTGGATTTGCCAGTAGTTGCTACAGGGAATGTACATTACTTGAATGAAAACGATAAAATATATCGAAAAATTTTAGTAAATTCCCAAGGCGGCGCTAATCCGCTAAACCGTCACCAGCTTCCTGACGTTCATTTCAGGACCACGAATGAAATGCTGGAGGCCTTTGCGTTTTTAGGAGAGAAAAAGGCAAAAGAAATCGTTGTCGAAAATACGAATAAGATTGCTGATAGGATCGAGGTCATCAAACCGATAAAAGACGAGCTTTACACGCCGAAAATTGAAGGCGCGGATGAAGAAATGCGCAGCATGAGCTATGAAATGGCTCGCAGAATCTACGGGAACGAACTTCCAGAAATCGTCGAAGCACGCCTCGAAAAAGAGCTGAAGAGTATTATAGATAATGGTTTTGCTGTTATCTATTTGATTTCCCATAAACTAGTGAAAAAGTCATTGGATGATGGGTATCTCGTTGGTTCACGAGGTTCTGTTGGATCTTCTTTTGTAGCGACAATGACGGAAATCACCGAGGTAAATCCGCTTCCGCCGCATTATGTATGCCCTAAGTGTAAGAAGTCCGAGTTTTTCAATGATGGCTCAGTTGGCTCTGGGTTTGATCTTCCAGACAAGGATTGCCCAGATTGCGGGATCAAATATAAAAAAGATGGCCATGATATTCCGTTTGAAACCTTCCTAGGGTTTAAGGGCGACAAAGTTCCGGATATCGACTTGAACTTCTCGGGTGAATACCAGCCACGTGCCCATAACTACACAAAAAAGTTGTTTGGAGAAGATTATGTGTATCGTGCCGGAACAATCGGTACGGTTGCTGATAAAACGGCTTATGGTTATGTGAAAGGCTATCAGAGTGACAATAACCTGCATTTAAGAGGGGCAGAAATCGACCGACTCGCGTCTGGGTGCACGGGAGTAAAACGAACAACCGGGCAGCACCCGGGCGGAATCATTGTTGTTCCAGATTATATGGATATTTATGACTTTACGCCGATTCAGTTTCCTGCAGATAGCAACACGTCCGAATGGAAAACAACTCACTTTGATTTCCATTCGATTCACGATAATTTATTGAAACTGGATATTCTTGGTCACGATGACCCGACAGTGATTAGGATGCTCCAGGATTTAAGCGGGATCGATCCTAAAACCATACCAACCGATGATCCGGAAGTCATGAAGATTTTCAGCGGAACGGAATCGCTTGGTGTGACGGAGCAGCAAATAATGTCAAAGACCGGCTCACTTGGTATTCCGGAGTTCGGCACTAAATTCGTTCGGCAAATGCTTGAAGACACGAAGCCGACGACTTTCTCCGAGCTCGTGCAGATTTCCGGCCTTTCCCATGGTACGGATGTATGGCTTGGAAATGCCCAAGAATTGATCCATAACCATACTTGTAACCTTAGTGAAGTGATCGGTTGTCGTGATGATATAATGGTCTACCTAATTTATCAGGGTCTAGAACCGGCATTCGCTTTTAAGATTATGGAATCTGTCCGTAAAGGGAAAGGCCTGACGGATGAAATGGAAGAAGAAATGCGCAAAAATAAAGTGCCGGAATGGTATATCGATTCTTGTAAAAAGATCAAGTATATGTTTCCTAAAGCTCACGCGGCTGCCTATGTTTTGATGGCAGTCAGGATTGCGTATTTCAAGGTTCACCATCCGCTTATGTATTATGCGGCCTATTTTACAGTTAGGGCAGATGATTTTGAGGTGGACGCTATGGTTCGAGGTTCTGAAAGTATTCGATCGGTCCTTGACGAAATCAATACGAAAGGGCTTGATGCTTCAACAAAAGAAAAGAACTTGATGACTGTTATGGAACTGGCGCTAGAAATGTGCGAACGCGGGTATGAGTTTGCGAAAGTAGATTTATACAAGTCAAGTGCAACGGAATTCATTATTGAAGGAAATAAATTGATTCCGCCATTCAATGCAATCCCAGGTTTAGGTACGAACGCGGCATTTAATATCGTCAATGCGCGTGAACAAGGAGAGTTCCTGTCAAAAGAAGACCTCCAGCAGCGCGGAAAGATTTCAAAGACCATCCTGGAGTATCTCGATAACCACGGCTGCCTGGAAGGAATGCCAGATCAAAACCAATTGTCCTTATTCTAATATCGTACGAAAACGTTCCGTTCGCCTTCGGTTGCAATAAATAGCAGGTTATGTTATATTTTTATTGGAAAT
Source organism: Mesobacillus subterraneus (assembly GCF_000934845.1). Taxonomy (GTDB): domain Bacteria; phylum Bacillota; class Bacilli; order Bacillales; family Cytobacillaceae; genus Mesobacillus; species Mesobacillus stamsii. Next base: position 5,525 of record NZ_JXIQ01000103.1, on the reverse strand, counting down.
ACTAAGGATAACTCTGGCAGAGGAGAGTGGGGCAACCCGCTCTTTCTTGTTTGTTAAGCACTTTTTTGTGGAAATTTAACCAAAAATGTAACGGAATGTTATGTCTAAGGAGGGATTTTATGAGCAAGGTTACAGAAACAGTGGAAGAGCTAGTAACTCCCATCTTAATGGAAAACAACTTAGAATTAGTAGACATCGAATACGTCAAAGAAGGGAAGAACTGGTTCCTGCGCGTATACATTGATAAGGACAACGGTATTGATATCGAGGAATGCGGCATCGTCAGTGAACGCCTTAGCGAGAAGCTTGATGCCATTGATCCAATCCCGCATAACTACTTTTTGGAGGTTTCCTCACCTGGTGCTGAACGCCCTTTGAAAAAGGAAAAGGATTATCAAAATGCCATCGGAAAAAATGTCTTTATCAAGACGTATGAACCGATAGATGGAGAAAAGGCGTTTGAGGGGATATTGACCGATTATAATGGTGAAACCGTTACTGTGGAAGTGAAGATCAAAACCCGTACGAAAATAATTCAACTACCTTTTGATAAGATTGCCAGCGCAAGGCTTGCAGTCACTTTTTCATAATCTGTCCAGTAAAATCTTTAGTCATTAGTGTAAAGGCAATTTTGGATTATTCTCGGGTTACATAGTCCCAAAGAAACCTTAAAAAGAGGGTAGTAAAAAAAGGGGGATTCATATCTCATGAGCAGCGAATTGTTGGATGCTCTTACAATTCTTGAAAAAGAAAAAGGAATTTCCAGGGATGTTTTAATTGATGCCATGGAAGCTGCATTAATTTCTGCGTACCGTCGTAACTTCAATCAGGCCCAAAATGTTCGGATCGACTTGAATTTAGGAAGTGGTTCCATGCGTGTTTTTGCCAGAAAGGAAGTAGTCGATGAAGTCTTTGACCCGCGCCTGGAAATTTCACTGGAAGATGCACGGAAAATCAATCCTAATTATGTAGTAGAAGATGTAGTGGAACTCGAAGTCACACCAAAGGACTTCGGACGGATTGCGGCTCAGACTGCCAAACAGGTTGTCACTCAGCGTGTTCGTGAAGCTGAAAGAGGAATCATCTATTCAGAATTCATCGATCGGGAAGAAGATATTATGACGGGCATCGTCCAGCGCCAGGATCCAAAGTTCATCTATGTGAGTCTTGGCAAAATCGAGGCGATCCTGCCAGCGAATGAGCAGATGCCAAATGAACATTATAAGCCTCATGACCGCATCAAGGTTTTTATCACCAAGGTTGAAAAAACCACAAAAGGTCCACAAATTTTCGTTTCCAGAACCCACCCGGGGCTGTTAAAGAGACTTTTCGAAATTGAAGTACCTGAAATTTATGACGGTACGGTTGAAATCAAGTCAGTTGCACGAGAAGCAGGAGACCGTTCAAAAATCTCTGTCCATTCTGATAACAAAGAGGTGGACCCAGTAGGTTCATGTGTTGGTCCGCGCGGAAATCGCGTTCAGGCTGTCGTAAATGAGCTTAAGGGTGAAAAAATAGACATCGTTAAATGGTCTGAGGACCCAGTTGTATTTGTGGCAAATGCATTGAGCCCTTCAAAAGTTCTTGATGTCCTAGTCAATGAAGCAGAAAAAGCAACAACGGTAATCGTTCCAGATTACCAGCTATCACTTGCAATTGGCAAACGCGGACAAAACGCGCGTCTTGCCGCTAAGCTTACTGGCTGGAAAATAGACATCAAGGCAGAAACCGAGGCAAGAGAGATCGGGATTTTTCCACGAGACAATGAGCCGTTGTTATCTGCTGATGATGACTATGAAGAAGACTTCGATTAAGGTGAGGTGAATGATCGTGAACAGCCGCAAAAAGGTTCCTATGCGAAAGTGTGTCGCAACCGGTGAAATGAGGCCGAAAAAAGAACTAGTTCGCATCGTTCGCTCAAAAGAAGGAGAAGTATCAATCGACCTGACTGGGAAGAAGTCAGGACGAGGAGCTTATCTTTCAAAAGATAAACAAGCGGTGGTTTTAGCAAAGAAACGAAATATATTGTCCAAGCAACTTGAAACACAGGTGGATGATGCAATATACGATGAGCTGATTGACCTTATCGAAAAGGAGAGCAGATGATCCTGATGAACGCAAATCAATGGATGTCACTGCTTGGTTTAGCCAATCGAGCGCGGAAAATCATTTCAGGAGAAGAGCTTTCCGTCAAGGAAATCAGAAGCGGGAAAGCGAAACTCATTTTGCTTTCAGCGGATGCATCCGCAAATACTACAAAGAAGATTACCGACAAGTGCAAATCCTATAACGTTCCCTGCAAGATGGTTCCAGACAGGTTTCAGCTTGGCAAGGCGATTGGAAAGGATGCCCGTGTTGTAGTAGCCCTGTTGGACGAGGGCTTTGCAAAAAAACTGTTTACGTTGCTCGATTAATTCTAACGGGGGTGAAAATATGAGTAAAACACGCGTTTATGAATATGCGAAGAAGCATGATTTATCGAGTAAAGACGTGATTATAAAATTAAAAGAAATGAATATTGAGGTTTCCAACCATATGACTACTATTGAAGAAGATACGATCAAGAAGCTGGATGCAATCTACCAAAAGAAAGATCCAAATCAATCAGCTCAGAAGCCAGAACAAAGCCGGCCGAAGGCTTCTCAGGGCAGCAACCAAGGTCAGAACCGTAATCAGAGCCAAAGACCAAGTCAGGGACAAAAGTCAAGCCAAGGTCCAAATCGCAATCAAGGACAAAATCAACAACGCAACCAAAATGGTCAGGAGAAACCACAACTTAAGACAACCGCAAGCGCATTTTCTGATGATGAGCGCCGTGCGACAACTCCTGAAAAGGTAAAAACTTCGGCGGCAGCTAAAAAGCCTGGTAATTCTCAGCCGTTCAACAAGAACAAACAAAACAACAGAAACAAAAATCAGCAGAATCAAAATAAAGGAAGACAAAACCAACAGCAGGTACAACAACAGCCGAAAAAAGTAAAAGAGCTACCAGTAAAGATTACTTTTACTGAATCCCTTACAGTTGCTGAACTAGCCAAGAAATTGAACCGTGAGCCTTCCGAAATCATCAAGAAGCTCTTCATGCTTGGTGTCATGGCAACGATTAATCAGGAACTAGAAAAAGATGCAATCGAGTTGATCGCCACTGATTATGGCGTCGAAGTAGAAGAGGAAATCAAGATCGATTCAACAGACCTTGAAGTGTACTTTTCGGAGGATGAGGCAGATTCCTTGGTTGAACGACCGTCCGTTGTTACCATTATGGGCCATGTAGACCACGGGAAAACAACACTGCTTGATTCTATCCGAAATACGAAAGTGACAGCAGGAGAAGCCGGTGGAATTACTCAGCATATCGGTGCCTACCAGGTTGAAGAAAATGGCAAGAAAATTACCTTCCTGGATACCCCTGGCCATGCTGCGTTCACTACGATGCGTGCACGCGGTGCGAAAATTACGGATATTACCATTCTGGTTGTCGCCGCAGATGACGGAGTAAAGCCGCAGACTGTCGAGGCAATAAACCACGCGAAAGCGGCCGAAGTGCCAATCATCGTTGCAGTAAACAAGATGGATAAACCAACTGCAAATCCAGATCGCGTCATGCAAGAATTAACAGAGTATGGACTTGTACCGGAAGCATGGGGCGGAGAGACAATCTTTGTACCAATCTCGGCATTGACAGGGGAAGGAATTGACAGCTTACTGGAAATGATTCTTCTTGTCGGGGAAGTGGAAGAATACAAAGCTAACCCAAACAGAAATGCAATGGGTACTGTAATCGAAGCACAGCTTGACAAGGGGCGTGGCTCCGTGGCAACCCTGCTTGTCCAGAATGGCACATTGAAAATTGGAGATCCGATCGTTGTTGGGAACACGTTTGGACGTGTGCGTGCCATGGTGAATGACTTAGGCCGTCGCGTAAAGGAAGCAGGACCTTCCACTCCTGTTGAAATTACAGGATTGAATGATGTACCGCAGGCCGGTGATCGCTTCGTCGTGTTTGAAGACGAAAAAACGGCACGCCACATTGGTGAAAACCGTTCACAGCAGGCATTGCAGGCACAGCGAAGCGAAAAAACACGCGTGAGCCTCGATACATTGTTTGAACATATGAAACAAGGGGAAATGAAAGACCTAAATCTAATTATTAAAGCTGACGTCCAAGGGTCAGTCGAAGCACTTGCTGCGGCATTGCAGAAACTCGAGGTTGAAGGTGTAAATGTAAGGATCATTCACACAGGTGTCGGTGCGATCAATGAGTCTGATATCACCCTTGCAGCAGCTTCAAACGGTATCGTTATTGGTTTCAACGTACGTCCGGATAATAATGCAAAACGTGCTGCTGATTCTGAAAAGGTTGATATTCGACTCCACCGGATTATTTATAAGGTGATCGAAGAAATCGAATCAGCGATGAAAGGAATGCTTGATCCGGTTTATGCAGAAAAAATCATTGGCCAGGCTGAAGTCCGCCAGATTTTCAAGGTATCAAAAATCGGAACGATTGCAGGTTCTTATGTCACTGATGGAAAAATCACTCGTGACAGCGGTGTTCGCTTGATCCGTGAAGGAGTTGTCATTTTTGAAGGGCAGCTTGATGCGTTAAAACGATTCAAGGATGATGCGAAGGAAGTAGCTACTGGTTATGAATGTGGGATTACCATTAAAAACTTCAATGACGTCAAGGAAGGCGATGTTATTGAAGCATATATCATGGAAGAAGTGGAACGTTAATGATAGTAGGCTTAGCAGCCTGTGAGTGCATCATATATGATGCTCATTCTCTAAAAGAAAAGAGAGCTGTACTGCAGCGGATTATCACAAGGCTGAAGCGAAAATTTAATGTCTCTGTTTCCGAAGTTGAGCATCACGATGTCTGGCAGCGGACAACAATTGCGGTTGTAGCTGTTTCAGCATCTAAGGTATCGACCGAAAGGGAGCTTCACAATGCCTTGAAAATGATTGATTCTTTTCCAGAGATCGAACGTACCATCACCGAAATAGAATGGCTTTGATTAATGAGGTGATTAAAAATGGGTCATAGAGTAAATCGTGTTGGCGAACAAATGAAAAAAGAGTTAGGCGATATCATCAGCCGAAAAATCAAAGATCCGCGAGTAGGTTTTGTAACTGTGACAGATGTCCAGGTTACAGGAGACCTGCAGCAGGCGAAGGTTTATATCTCTGTTTTAGGAGACGAACAACAGCGGGAAGATTCGCTTAAAGGGTTAGCGAAGGCAAAAGGTTTCATCAGGACAGAAATTGGCCAGCGAATCCGCCTTAGAAAGACACCGGAGCTGATCTTTGAATTTGATGAAACAATGGCGTACGGAAATCGCATCAACTCACTAATCCATGAGCTGCACAGAGAAGAGCAGCTTGGAGAAGAAGAGCAAGAGAAAAAAGACACGGATTAAAGACAGTATAGTCAAGAAACTTGATCCGATTAAAATGGATAGACAACCCGTCTATCCATTTTTTTCGAATTTATATACTACGTAAGACCTGCGGTAGTATGTCAA
>NZ_JXIQ01000102.1 GCF_000934845.1 Mesobacillus subterraneus | reverse complement strand
TTCATTGGGCGGACCTCTGAGGCACAGGATGTGCTAGACCCGTCAGCCACAGGACGTGGCGTCCTAGGCGGACAGCGCTTGTCGGGGCTGACCAGGCACTTGCGCTTTTTTGTTGTCCAAACAATGATTTAGGAGGTTAGTTTGATGAAAAAATTAACTGGTGCAGAAATTAGAAGAATGTTTCTCGAATATTTTAAGGAGCATGACCATGCCATCGAGCCGAGTGCATCGCTTGTTCCGCACGAAGATCCGTCTCTTCTGTGGATCAACAGCGGGGTAGCGACTTTGAAAAAGTATTTTGATGGACGAGTTGTGCCAGAAAACCCAAGAATCACGAATGCACAGAAATCGATTCGGACAAATGATATTGAAAATGTCGGCAAAACAGCGCGCCACCATACCTTCTTTGAAATGCTCGGCAATTTTTCGATCGGTGACTATTTCAAAGATGAAGCAATTGAATTTGCATGGGAATTTCTTACAAGTGAAAAATGGATCGGTTTTGACCCTGAGAAATTATCGGTGACCGTTCATCCGGAAGATGATGAAGCCTATCTCATCTGGAAGGAGAAAGTCGGTATGCCCGAAGAACGGATCATCCGTTTGGAGGGGAACTTCTGGGATATTGGCGAAGGTCCGAGCGGTCCAAACACAGAGATTTTCTATGACAGAGGGCCTGAATACGGAGACGACCCTCTAGACCCTGAGCTGTACCCAGGCGGTGAAAATGATCGCTACCTTGAAGTCTGGAATCTTGTGTTCTCAGAATTCAACCATAATCCGGATGGCACGTATACACCGCTTCCAAAGAAAAACATTGATACCGGTATGGGCCTTGAACGCATGGCATCTGTGGTCCAGGATGTTCCGACAAACTTTGAAACAGATTTGTTCTTGCCAATTATTAAAGCGACCGAAGAAATTTCCGGTGAAAAATTCGGACAATCTAGGGAGAAAGATGAGGCTTTCAAAGTTATTGCAGACCACATCCGTACAGTAGCATTCGCTGTCGGTGACGGTGCCCTTCCTTCCAATGAAGGCCGCGGCTATGTACTGCGTCGTTTATTGCGCCGCGCTGTTCGTTACGCTAAAAAGCTAACTATCAATCGACCATTTATGTTTGAGCTGGTGCCGGTAGTGGGTGAAATCATGGAAGATTTTTATCCAGAGGTAAACGAAAAAACCGACTTTATCCAAAAGGTGATCAAACATGAGGAAGAACGTTTTCATGAAACATTAACGGAAGGCCTCGGGATCCTTTCTGAGTTGATCAAGAATGAAAAGCAAAAAGGCAGCGGCAAAATTCAGGGGGAGGATGTCTTCAGACTTTATGACACATACGGCTTCCCAGTCGAGCTGACGGAAGAGTATGCTGCGGAAGAAGGGCTAAAGATCGACCATGAAGGCTTCGCAAGAGAAATGGAGCTGCAGCGCAAAAGAGCCCGTACAGCTCGCCACGAGATCGGTTCCATGCAAGTCCAAGGCGGCGTGCTTGGCGATATGAAAGAGAGCAGTGAGTTTGTCGGATATGATCAATTACAAACCAACAGCAAAATCGTGGCAATTATAAGGGATGGTCAGCTCTCAGAACAAGCTCAGGCCGGCGATGAAATTCATTTTATCCTGGACATTACACCTTTCTATGCAGAAAGCGGCGGACAAATCGCTGACAAAGGGACTGTAGAAGCAAGTGGAATGAGGATTTCCGTAAAGGATGTAAAGAAAGCTCCAAACGGACAAAATCTTCATCATGCTGTTGTAGAAGAAGGGACAGTAACGAAGGGGCTTGAAGTAACAGCAATCGTTGATCAGGAAAACCGTGCGAGAATCATCAAGAACCATACTGCAACACACTTGCTCCACCAGGCGTTGAAGGATGTGCTGGGAGATCATGTAAATCAAGCAGGTTCACTAGTCGAACCTGATAGATTGCGTTTCGATTTCTCTCATTTTGGGCAGGTTACTGCTGAAGAGCTGGAAAAAGTAGAAACAATCGTCAATGAGAAAATTTGGAAAAACATCGAAGTGAACACAAGCTTTCAGCCGATTGCGGAAGCAAAAGCAATGGGTGCAATGGCGTTGTTCGGTGAAAAATACGGTGAAATCGTCCGTGTCGTAAAAGTCGGCGATTATAGTCTTGAGTTATGTGGCGGTTGCCATGTTCCGAATACCTCTGTCATCGGTTTGTTTAAAATTGTTTCCGAGAGTGGCATCGGAGCTGGGACAAGAAGGATTGAAGCCGTAACGGGAGAGTCTGCATACAAAGTACTTAACGATCAACTCAGCGTTCTGAAGGATGCTGCAGGCAAGTTGAAGACTGCACCGAAGGAAGTATCGAACCGTATGGATGCCTTACTAGCTGAAATCAAGCAGCTGCAGCGTGAAAATGAATCTCTTGCAGCCAAATTGGGTACTATTGAAGCAGGAAGCCTTGCCTCTCAGGTAAAAGAAATCAACGGGATCCAATTGCTTGCTGCACGCGTACAGGCTTCTGACATGAACAGCCTGCGAAATATTGCTGATGACCTAAAGCAAAAGCTTGGTTCAGCAATCATTTTGCTTGGAATGACTGATGGCAGCAAAGTGAACTTGATTGCTGCTGTAACGGATGATTTGATTAAAAAAGGCTATCAGGCTGGAAAACTGATCAAGGAAGCAGCGGCAATTTGCGGCGGTGGGGGAGGCGGCCGGCCGGATATGGCCCAGGCTGGCGGTAAAGACCCTTCAAAACTCGACAATGCGCTTCAATATGCCGAAAAATGGGTAAAATCAATTTGATATAAAAGGAAAGTAGTGTAGAATGAAGATATCATGAAGAAAAATTTTACCTGCCATTTCCTGAAAGTGAGGTGCATTCGATGAGCTCGTTTGATAAAACGATGAGATTTAATTTTCCCGAAGAGCCTTTTGAGCATGATGTCAACGAAGTCCTGCTGCAGGTATATGAAGCGCTGCAGGAAAAGGGATATAACCCGATCAACCAGATTGTCGGATATTTGCTCTCAGGCGACCCGGCCTATATTCCTCGCCATCGGGATGCCCGAAACATCATCCGCAAGCTGGAGCGAGATGAAATTATCGAGGAACTGGTTAAATCCTACTTAAGGAATCATCGAGAGGGGAAATAAATTGAGGATTTTGGGACTCGATGTTGGCTCGAAAACGGTCGGCATAGCCATGAGCGATGAATTCGGCTGGACAGCTCAAGGACTTGAAACATTGAAAATAAACGAAGAAGAAAATGTATTTGGTTTCAATGAAATTGGTAAAATAATAAAAGACAATGAAGTCAGCAAAGTAGTGGTTGGATTTCCGAAGAATATGAACGGGACGATTGGTCCGCGCGGGAAAGCAAGTCAGTTTTATGCCCGTGAACTGGAAGATAGATTTGGCGTTCAAACGATTTTATGGGACGAGCGTCTGACGACAGTGGCAGCCGAGAGAGTTTTGATCGAGGCGGACGTAAGCCGCAAAAAACGAAAGAAGGTCATCGATAAGATGGCTGCTGTTATGATTTTACAAGGCTATTTGAACAGCCAAAATTAAATTGAGGTGACTACAATGGATCATGGAGAAAACAATATTACAGTAGTAGACGAAAACGGCAACGAACAATTATGTGAAGTTCTTTTTACTTTTGATTCCGAGGAGTTCGGAAAATCATATGTGCTTTATTATCCAATTGGTGCAGAGGATAACGATGAGGAAGAAATCGAAATTCATGCTTCTGCGTTCATGCCAACAGAAGATAATGATGATGGCGAACTTATGCCGATCGAAACGGATGAAGAGTGGGACATGATTGAAGAAATGCTTGAAACCTTCCTCGCAGAGCAAGACGAAGAATAGGATTCGAAAATCTGGACCAGGCGAATAACTGCCTGGTCCTTTTCTATTTGCCGATAAATTCGGGCAAATTTCGTCCTGAAATTCTACAAGAAACGGCTTTTTTCGTAATTATTTGCAAATAGCAATATAAAATATAGTATAATAGTTCGAGATGTGACAATAGAGAGTATCCAGGAAGTAAGTTTTGTTATCTGGAGGGGGAACATATGTCTGACGAAAAGAATATCCAGGATCCGAAAAAAAATAAAAAAAAGTGGATTACCGAAAAGCTGATAGAACAGCAGAATGAGGCGAAAATAGTGAGGAAAATAGTTTTCATTACTGCTCTCGTGGCTTTCTTGCTCATCGTAGCAATCGGCGGCGGTGGGTATTACTACATTACCGAAGCATTGAAGCCTGTTGAAGAAAACAGCAAGAACACTATTGAGGTCACGATTCCTATTGGTTCGTCTACAACAGGTATTGGGCAAATACTTGAGGAAAAAGGGATCATAAGGGATGCCCGGGTTTTCAAGTATTATGTAAAGTTCAAAAATGAAGCAGGCTTTATGGCTGGTGATTATAAAATGAACCCGTCGATGACGCTGCCTGAAATCATTACAAGTTTGAAAACAGGGAAAGTTATGGAGGAAGTGGTCATGAAGATCACAATCCCAGAAGGAAAGCAGTTAAAGCAAATCGCTGGGATCATTGCTGAAAAAACTCAACAGGATGAGGAAGCGATTTTCCAACAGCTGAATGATCGAGCATTCGTCAAAACCTTAATAGAGAAATATCCTGATGTCCTTAGTGATGAAATTCTCAAGGAAAATGTCAAGTACCCGTTAGAAGGGTATCTGTTCCCGGCTACCTATCCGTTTTCCTCTGAAAAACCGACAGTCGAGGAAATTGTTACGGTCATGCTGACAAAAACGAAGGAAGTATTAGCTGAATTCGGAGGACAAATGGAAGAAAAAAATATGTCTGTTCATGAATTAATGACAATGGCATCACTCATTGAAGAGGAAGCAACCGAACAAGCCGATCGCGATAAGATCGCCAGTGTCTTTTATAATCGCCTAGCAAAGGGGATGATGCTGCAGACAGACCCGACCGTCTTGTATGCACATGGGGAACATAAAGATCGCGTCTATTTCCAGGATCTTGAAATAGATGACCCTTATAATACCTATAAAATTCAGGGACTGCCACCCGGTCCTATCGCCAATCCAGGCGTCATGTCCATTCAAGCTGCTCTTGTACCAGCTGAAACAGACGATCTTTATTTCATTGCGACGTCCACTGGAGAGGTGCTCTTCTCAAAGACACTGGACGAGCATAATCGAAAAGTGAACGAACATATTACCAATAAAAAGTGACATCCTTATTTGGGAAATGCAGAATGATTCGCACTTCCCTTCTTTTTGTGGTAAAATTATTCAAGTGTTTTTTACTAGACCATGTTACTGTCTGGCGTCCGATCCAGTTACTATTCGATAGCGTGCATCACAGATGACGGAGTGAAGCTTTTAAGTTAATGGACCTGACTGTTTTTCTCTGTTAATTTGTGAACGCTATTTTTTTCATGCCTCGACAGTCATGCGAAATTTTACTCCGGCTTTTTTTTAGCCATCTGAATGGAGGTAAGGCAGCTTGCTGAACGAAGAGCTGCAAAATTATATAGATTCTTTCATACAGCCTAGGGATGGCGTTTTTTTCGACATGGAAGAGTATGCGAAGCTTCACGGTGTTCCGATTATGGAACCCGCTGGTATCGAAACGATGCTCCAGCTTCTAAGAATTCAGCAGCCAGAATCAATCTTGGAAATCGGAACAGCCATTGGCTACTCTGCAATGAGAATGGCATCCGCGCTGCCTAAGTCTCATATCATCACAATGGAACGCGATGAAGACCGCTGTCAACTTGCTGCCGAGTATATGAAACGGGCCGGCATGCAGGAGCAAATCACCCTTATGAAAGGGGATGCGCTTGAGCTTGAAGCGGAAGCTGCCGTCCATGCTCCATTTGACGCAATTTTTATTGATGCAGCCAAAGGCCAGTATAAGCGCTTTTTTGAACGTTACTCCAGGTATTTGAAGCCTGGGGGAATAATCATTACGGACAACATCCTGTTTAAAGGTCTTGTATATAACCATGAATCGGCAAGCAAAAGAGCCCGTAGCCTGGCAAAAAAAATAGACGAATTCAATCGCTGGCTTGTTGCTAATGAGGAATATGATACGATCATCCTTCCTATTGGTGATGGGGTGGCGGTTAGTAAGATGAGGTGAACGGAATGAAGAAACCCGAATTATTGGTGACGCCAACAAGTGTTAATAACATTATTCCATTGGCGGAAGCCGGGGCAGATGCGTACCTGATTGGAGAACAAAAATTCGGATTGCGTCTTGCTGGTGAGTTCAACCGTGAGGACGTAAAACGAGCGATTGAATTGGCGCACTCAAAAGGGAAGAAAGTGTATGTAGCTATGAACGCATTATTCCATAATGAAAAAGTGGACTTGCTTGGTGAATACCTTACCTTCCTTACCGATGTGAAAGCAGATGGAGTCACGTTTGGCGATCCTGCTGTTTTAATGGCAGCAAAGGAAAATGCTCCGGAAATGAAGCTTCATTGGAGCACGGAAACTACAGGAACGAACTGGTATACTTGCAATTATTGGGGAAGGAAGGGTGCCAAGCGTGCTGTCCTTGCGAGAGAAATCAACATGGATGCGATCGTTGAAATCAAGGAAAATGCTGAGGTGGAAATTGAGGTCCAGGTTCACGGTATGATGAACATGTTCCAGTCGAAGCGTCCGCTCCTTGGCCATTACTTTGAATATCAAGGAAAGGCTTTGGCAGTAGAAAATCGCAGACAGGAAAGCAATATGTTTCTCCATGATAAAGAGCGTGAAAATAAGTATCCGATTTTCGAGGATGAAAATGGGACGCACATCATGAGCCCAAATGATATTTGCATTATTGATGAGTTGACTGAGCTAGTGGAATCTGGGGTTGATTCTCTTAAAGTGGATGGGATTTTGAAGAGCCCTGACTATATTTTGGAAGTTACAAGGCTATACCGAAAAGCCATTGATTTAGCAGTGGAAAAACCGGAGCAATACGACGAAGAAAAGGACAGCTTGCTAAAAGCGGCAGAAGCACTACAGCCGCTAAATCGCCCGCTCGATACAGGATTCTTTTTCAAGGAAACGGTTTATTAACAGCAAGAATGAGAAGGAGGTTGCTAAAATGGCAGCAATAGCAGACAAAATTTCGCAAATTGTCGATGGGAAACGGATCATCGTGAAAAAACCAGAACTGCTTGCTCCAGCCGGAAATCTTGAAAAACTTAAGATTGCCGTCCACTACGGTGCAGATGCCGTTTTTATTGGCGGGCAAGAATATGGTTTGCGTTCGAATGCGGATAATTTCACCTTTGAGGAAATGAAGGAAGGCGTCGAGTTCGCCAAAAAATATGGCGCGAAAATTTATGTTACCACTAATATCTTTGCACATAACGATAACATCGATGGTCTCGAAGACTATCTATTAGGCTTGAAGGGTGCTGGTGTCAACGGCATCATCGTAGCCGATCCTTTGATCATAGAAACTTGCCGCAAGGTAGCTCCGGAAATCGAAGTCCACTTGAGTACACAGCAATCCCTTTCCAACTGGAAGGCTATCCAGTTCTGGAAGGAAGAAGGACTGGAGCGTGTTGTGCTTGCACGGGAAACAAGTGCAGTGGAAATCGAGGAAATGAAGCAAAAGGTGGATATCGAAATCGAAACCTTCATCCATGGTGCCATGTGCATTGCCTATTCTGGACGCTGTACCTTGAGCAATCACATGACAGCCCGGGATTCAAACCGTGGCGGCTGCTGTCAGTCCTGCCGCTGGGACTATGATTTGTACACACTTGAAGGAACAGAGGAAAACCCTTTGTTTGCTGAGGGCGATGCACCTTTTGCGATGAGCCCAAAGGACTTAAAACTAATTGAGTCGATCCCACGTTTGATTGAGCTAGGAATTGACAGTCTAAAGATCGAAGGCCGCATGAAGTCTATTCACTATATTGCAACGGTTGTCAGCGTTTACCGAAAAGTGATCGATGCTTATTGTGATGATCCTGAAAACTTTGTGATCAAGCAGGAATGGCTCGAGGAATTGGACAAATGTGCCAACCGCGAGACAGCATCTGCCTTTTTCGAGGGGGTCCCAGGGTATAAGGAGCAAATGTTTGGAAACCATAGCAAAAAGACAACCTTCGATTTTGCCGGCCTTGTGCTTGATTACGATGCTGAGGAACAAATGGTGACACTTCAGCAAAGGAACTACTTCAAACCTGGGGATGAGGTTGAATTTTTTGGACCAGAAATCGAGAACTTCACCCATGTGATCGATAAGATTTGGGATGAAGCTGGAAATGAACTCGATGTGGCCCGCCATCCGCTGCAAATCGTCAAATTCAAGATGGACAAGCCTGTCTACCCAAATAACATGATGCGGAAGGAGAAGTAGGAAATGTACCGCAAACCTGTTGTGATTGGTGTAGCCGGCGGCTCAGGCTCAGGCAAGACAAGCGTGACCAAGGCGATTTATGATAGCTTTAAGAGTCAATCCATCCTAATGATTGAACAGGATTATTATTATAAGGATCAAAGCCACCTGCCGATGGAGCAGCGTTTAAAGACAAATTACGACCATCCTTTGGCATTTGACAATGACCTTTTAATAAAACATATTCAAAAGCTGCTTCAGCACGAGCCGGTCGAGAAGCCAGTTTACGATTATTCCATCCACACTCGCTCAAACGAAGTCATCTATGTGGAACCAAAGGATGTTATCATTTTGGAAGGCATTTTGATTCTCGAGGACGAGAGATTACGCGATTTGATGGACATCAAGCTCTATGTAGACACGGATGCCGATCTGCGGATCATCCGCAGACTGCTGCGTGACATAAAAGAGCGCGGACGCTCAATGGATTCAGTTATAGAACAGTACGTAAATGTGGTAAGACCAATGCATAACCAGTTCATTGAACCGACCAAGCGTTATGCGGATGTGGTTATTCCCGAAGGCGGTCACAATCATGTCGCAATTGACCTCATGGTAACAAAAATTCAAACAATTCTTGAACAAAAATCATTTTTGTGACACAATAGCATAGATAATATAGACATGGAAGTACTTGCAAAGAGTGCTTCCTTTTGTCCAAAGAGATAAATGGCCAGAAATGGCCCTTTTTCCATCGCGCGCCCTGGTAAGGCGGCGCTTCTGTATATTTTTAAGGATACATAAGATAATAGTACACAATCTATTTGGGGATTTGTGAAGACTAGAAGGAGTGAAGTATTTTGGCAATAGAAAAAGTTTTTCCGATGACACAGGCAGGAAAAGAAAAGCTTGAACATGAATTGGAACAATTAAAAACCGTTAAACGAAAAGAAGTAGTGGAGAGAATCAAGATTGCTCGCAGCTTCGGTGATCTTTCAGAGAACTCTGAATATGATTCTGCAAAAGAGGAACAAGCTTTTGTAGAAGGGCGGATCACGACGCTTGAAAATATGATTCGCAATGCAAAAATCATCAAGGAAGATGAACTGAGTACAGATGCTGTCAGTCTTGGCCGCACGGTCACTTTTGTCGAGCTTCCTGATGGCGATGAAGAATCTTATACCGTCGTTGGAAGTGCCGAAGCGGATCCATTTGAGGGCAAAATTTCAAATGACTCACCAATTGCGAAGAGCCTGATGGGCAAAAAAGTCGGGGACGAGGTAACTGTGCAAACTCCTGGCGGCGAAATGAACGTCCGTATCACTTCTATTAAGTAACAACCTATAGGTTTGAAACTCCAACACCTCGTCAACACTTTTGATGAGGTGTTTTTTATGCATAAAAAAAGAATGACTGCCTGGATTTCCATCTGTCTCGCAGTCTTTGGCCTATTGATTTTTCGGCTGGCGCAGCTGCAGCTAATTGATACAGAATCATTTTCTAAACATCATATTAATTTAATCGAAGCAAGCGTGAAGCAAAGGTCTCAGGAAATGGTAGTGGACAACGGAAGAGGAAATTTCGTGGATCGTAATGGGGAATCTTTGTCCTATGAGCTTGCGTCCGTGCTCGTCTTGTTTCCGTTTTTAAAGAAAATGGACTGGGAAGCGGATAGGGTGGCAGAAGTGATTGGTGTCTCTGAATACGCTTTGAAAACAGAAGTGGAGGAGTCGGATGAACCATTTGCTTTTGGAGATCCAGATCCTGTGATCCTGACAAGGAAGCAAATGGAGATCATTAATGAAATGGGGATTCCTGGTGTATTCGCGGTTGAACGTAAATATCCAATGGAAAAAGTGCCGGCTGCGCAGCTTGTTGGAATCATAGGCGAAAATGAAGCTGCCCTAAAAGCAAGATACGGCAAGAAGGAATTTATGCCTAGGACGTTGATCGGGCTCTCAGGTCTGGAAAAAGGCTTCGATGAGTTCCTCGTTGCGGAAGGGAATTCAAAGCTTGTATACCATGTCGATGGCGAAGGAGCGCCATTATTCGGAATTAATGTGAAATACAGTGAACCGGCCAATCCATTCTATCCAATTAATGTGCAGACATCGATCGATAAAGATTTGCAAATCATCCTTGAGGAAAAAGTGGATCAATACAAAATCAAAAAAGGCGGAGCCGTCCTGTTAGATATTGAGACAAACAGCATTTTAGCAATGGTTTCAAGACCCGTCATCAATCCATCAAAACCCTATACGGATGAAGGGGTGGAAAATATGATGGTGAAACAACATATTCCAGGGTCCGTGTTCAAAACGGTGGTGGCTACGGCTGCGATTGATAATGGACTTGATGACCCATCCAGGACGTTTGATTGCAGCAAGACCATCAATGGGGAAACAGATACGAAATATCAACATGGAAACCTTTCTTTCCAAGATAGCTTCGCAGTCAGCTGCAACCGTACTTTTGGCGAATTAGCCCAAGAATTACAGAAGCAGGATGATCATATACTGGAAAGGTATGCGGAAATGCTGTCCATTACAGGAGGAACAGGATGGACAGGGAATATTTTTCATCTAGAGGGTTTCAAACAGCTTCAGGATGAGGAGACAGGAAGAGTGTTCTTGTCGAATGAAGCAAGGAAGGATATGAATTTTGCTGCACTGTCAGGAATTGGCCAGCACGAAGTAAGAGTTTCCCCGCTCGCTGTCGCCAACATGATGGCGACAATCGCCAGAGGGGGGGGAAAGGAGATGGTCAGGGCCGTTCTGTCCATCCAATATCAAAATGGCACGAAAATGACTGAGTTCCCGAAAAAGGAACTGCCAGGGGAGCAGATTTCTCCTTATACTGCCATGAAAGTCCAAAAGTTACTACGAGAGGTCATTGTAAACGAAGAGGGAACTGGCAGATGGTTTCAGGACTTGCCGTATAAAGTTGCAGGGAAATCTGGAACAGCTGAAACAGGCAGATATGAAAACACTAAGCAATTGCATAATAAATGGTTCGCGGGTTATTTTCCATTTGAAAATCCAAAGTATGCACTTGTGACTGTCAATTTAGATGTATTCGCGGATGAAGGAGGAGTGAATCCTCTTTTCGCGGATATAGTTAAGGAGGTCTATCAATTCGACCACGGGACATCCGCTGAAGGGCCTAAAACCGAGTGAAACAAGCTAAATGAATAGAAAATCCTTCAAGTTTGCTCTGAGTCATGGTAGAATGTTGACAACCTTAAAAGGGAGGGAAAGATCTTGAAGAATGATTATGACAGCCTAAATGAGGGAATGCGCTCACGGCAAAGGGCAAAGCGCAGAAAAACGAACCTGATTTTAAATAGCTTGATTGTTATTGTGATATTGTTAATTGGCATTGTTTCCTATAATATTTTTTTCAGCAATGAGAAAGGCGCGGTCGACCAAAACAATGTGACAGCAAAAAAGGATCAGGCTTCAGCCTCTCCAGAGAAACAAGCAAGTAAAAATAATGCAACTGCCAAAGAGGATAAAAGCTCCGAAACAAGTGCAGAAGGATCCAATTCTGAAAAAGCAAAGACAGCTTCTTCAGAGGAGCAGGCAGATCCAGTCGTAACGGAGGGCGGAAGTGATGCTAATGTAAAGCAAACGATTGAAAATCCAGGGTGGAAGCCAGTTGGCACAACGCAAACTGGAGATCACACCCCTGCGTTCGACGAAAGTACGGTGGATTGGCAGGAAATGATTCTTGCATACTCCTATGCAACTGGAATCGATAAAAACAATATGACTTTATGGTGGAATGAAAATGGAGGTGCGCCTAATACAGCAGTCGGAACGATTTCTGAAAAAGGCAGCGACCAGACTTTTAGAGTATGGATTCAATGGGTAGATGGCGAAGGCTGGAAACCGGTCAAGGTAGAAGAATTGATTCAAAATGATAAACGATAAACTTTTCACCTGCTGAAAATAGGCATAAACCATTCAGTTTGGTTCACCTGGTCATATACCAAAATTTACATGGGAAATACGTGTTTAAAACATGTTAAAGTAGGGATGTGGATAAGTCTATTAAATACAGGTGATGATAATGAAGGCAAAACAACTCTATGAAAAAATGATAGATTACAAGCAGTTTGCAACCACTCTGCTTGCAGTGGGAGTTTTCTTTTATATTGGGACGATCATTCCGTCAGAAACGACAGTAATGACAGATATATATATAGCAACTGGTGCATCCATCGCATTCCTTACTGGCTCGATCCTATGCTTTGCTGTTGCAAAAAAATATCGCAATCAGCTAACTGAAACAGAGGAAGGTCAGGATTTACTAATGAAAAAGTAATCGCATCTAAATTCGATGTCTTTGCGGAATTGCTTATCACAGTAAAAAAGCGATCCATCGTTAACAGAATGTTCACATCCTATTCCTTTTAACAGCGTATTTATATGATAAATTTGCTGTAACAATGGTGTATGATAAGGGGTGTTGGGCATGTTCTTAATCGTAATGGGTTTGGTAATATGTGGCGCTGTTGGGTTGATCATTGCTGCAGAAGTAAGCGTAGAATAACAGAAAAAAGGCATCAATCACATGTGATTGATGCCTTTTCATTTTCTGTCCATCGCCAACATGACGGACTTTTCTATTATCTTCACTGCCCTTTATTCTTTTTCTTTTCCTTTTCAGCGCGATAAAACTCATGGAACATTTTCATCAATGCCCGTTTTTCAATTCTTGATACATAGCTTCTTGAGATGCCGAGTTCTTTGGCGATTTCCCGCTGGGTTTTCTCCTTCTTTAAATCAAGGCCGAAACGGCCAATAATAACCTCTTTTTCACGTTCATCGAGGACATCAATATACTCCTTCACTTTTTCAAGCTCCATATTGAGCTGGATGGTGTCAATAACATCTTCCGATTCAGATTTCAGGACGTCGATGAGCGAGATTTCGTTGCCCTCCTTGTCCTGTCCAATCGGGTCATGTAATGAAACATCCTTTTTTGTCTTCTTCAATGCTCTCAAATGCATGAGAATCTCGTTTTCTATACATCGCGCCGCATAGGTGGCTAGCTTGGTGCCCTTTGCTTCTGAATAACTTTCAATGGCCTTGATCAGTCCAATAGTTCCAATTGAAATCAAATCCTCAGAATCCTCACCGGTGTTTTCAAATTTCTTGACGATATGGGCGACAAGTCTCAGATTGTGTTCAATTAACATATTTCTTGCGTGAGTGTCGCCATCCGCCATCAATCTTAAGTACTTTCGCTCCTCAGCAGCAGACAACGGTTGAGGAAATGCATTGTTTTTAACATAAGAAACAAGAAGGATGACTTCTTTTAGGAGATACCCAAGTGCTGTCAGTATGCCAGACATGTTTCCACCCCCGCTTATTCAGGCTTTAGCCTATAATCAATTCCTATGTCTGAAGGAGGTTAATTGTGTCTGTCCTGCTGGATATTTTTATCGTTTTCCGACAGAAG
>NZ_JXIQ01000101.1 GCF_000934845.1 Mesobacillus subterraneus | reverse complement strand
GCCACAGGACGTGGCGTTATAGGCGGGCAGCGCTTGTCGGGGCTGACCAAGGCGCTTGCGCTTTTCTGATAGAATAGTAGATATCATAGAAGAGGCGGGGAGAATATGTTTGCACCAAAGTTAATGCCTGGGGATGAAATTCGGATCATCGCACCAGCGACAAGCATGATCATTTTGAAGGAAGCCCAACTGGACCTGGCTGTTGAAAGATTGACGAAGCTTGGATTCAAGGTGACATTTGGCAAGAATGCTGATGCTCATGATGAGTTTTACAGTTCCTCAATTGAGGAACGAATCGAGGACTTGCATGATGCATTTATCGACCCGAATGTAAAAGGAATTTTAACGGCGATAGGCGGATACAATTCCAATCAGCTTTTGAAATACATAGACTTTCATTTGATCGCTCGCAATCCGAAGATTTTATGCGGTTACAGCGATATAACGGCGTTGCAGCTGGCAATCTATCAGAAAACCGGGCTGGTAACATACTCAGGCCCGCACTTTTCGACTTTTGGCGTGAAGTATGGGCTGGAATATACATTGGATTCATTTTTGGATGCAGTTACCAATGATGCACCATATGAAATTTCTCCTTCTGAAACATGGTCAGATGACGCCTGGTATTTAGAACAGGAAAACCGGGTATTCCACGAAAACGATGGCTATATGGTCATTCGGGAAGGGGAAGCTCGGGGAAGGTTGATTGGCGGCAACCTTTGCACCATGAACCTGCTTCAAGGTACAGAATTTATGCCAAACTTGAAAGATAGCATCCTGTTTATGGAAGATGATGAAGAAAGTCATTCCAGAAGTTTTGATCGAGACCTTCAGTCACTTCTTCACCTTCCAGATGCCGCTTCGATAAAAGCTCTTTTGATTGGTCGTTTTCAAAAAAATTCTAATATTACCGAAGAGGCCTTAAGAAAAATCATCTTGAGCAAAGAAGAATTAAGGAATATTCCGATCATCGCAAATGTGAATATTGGACATGTTCAGCCATTCGCCACCGTGCCGATTGGATCTATTGCGACCATAAAAGCAGATAAAGAGGAAACAGAAATCTTTATTGAACAAACTGAATAGACATTGATGGGGCACCTAAAATAGGTGTCTTTTTTTGTAATATCAGAATTTAAATGTTGACCCTTTGTTGTTTTGCTGTAAATGGTGTGATGATTTTTTTCCTATATAAGAAAGATTCCCGTTTTGGATTCATATAATTTACAGAATATCCGTTTGATTTTAATTGCGGTGAATGGAGTGAAGTTATGCGGCCGTCCTATTTAATCAAACCTGCCCTGGATGAGAGTTATCCGGAGATTGACTACGGGAAAGGAATTTATCTTTTTGATCAAGCTGGAAAGAGGTATCTTGATGCTTCATCTGGGGCTGTTACGGCAAACATTGGACACGGAGTTCCGGAAATCATTCTGGCGATGCATGAACAGTCCAAGCGAGTTTCATTTGTTTATCGTTCTCAATTCACTAGTGAACCGGCAGAAAAGCTGGCTGAAAAACTAGCTGATTTATTGCCTGGTGACCTGAACTGGAGCTTTTTTGTAAACAGTGGGTCAGAAGCGACCGAAACCGCTCTGAAAATTGCAATCCAGTACTGGCAGGAAAAAGGGATCAAGTCAAAAACAAAAATTCTCTCAAGGTGGGTTAGTTACCATGGTATCACGCTTGGAGCACTATCGATGTCAGGGCATCCCGGAAGAAGAGCGAGGTTTGTGCCATTGCTTGAGGAGTTTCCGACGATTTCGCCTCCGTATTGTTACCGCTGTCCCTATCAAAAATCAGCGCCGGAATGCGGTTTTTTATGCGCTATCGAGCTAGAAACTGCGATAAAAAGGATCGGAGCTGACCATATCGCCGCATTTATTGCAGAACCAGTGATTGGCGCTGCCGGGGGAGCGATCTCGCCACCGGAAGACTACTACAAAACAATAAAAAGGATTTGCGAGGAAAACCACATCTTATTTATTGCTGATGAAGTTATGACAGGATTTGGCAGAACTGGGCCCATGCTTGCCATAGAGCATTGGAATACGATTCCCGATATTGTTGCCCTTGGCAAGGGGATGGGTGCAGGTTATGCGCCAATAGCAGCAACCGTCGTGAGTGATCATGTGATGGAGCCAATCCTCAAGGGTTCCAAAGTAATCATAAGCGGCCATACTCTAAGCGCTAATCCTCAATCATGTGCTGCTGCTTTAGCGGTTCTCGAATACCTTGACAACCATCAAATTTTAAAAGAGGTAGAATCGAAGTCTGTTTATCTGAAAAATAAGCTCGATCGCTTAAAAACCCAATTCCCCTTTATTGGAGAGGTTCGGGGGAAAGGCTTGCTTTTTGGGTTGGAGTTTGTCCAATTTCCTGCAGCGAAAATCCCGTTTGACCCGAGCGTAAAACTGACGGAGCTGGTTGTTAGAACAGGCAGAGACCATGGAATATTGCTGTATCCTGCGGGAGCCGGCCTTGATGGACTGTCAGGGGACGCAGTCATCATCGCACCACCACTAACCGTAACCAAGCGTGAAATAGACGAACTGATTGCCCTTTTGCAAACAACATTCATCGAAGTATATAAGACACTGGGGGTTCCTTTGGAAAATGGAGTGGATGAATAGATGGAAAATCCATTCGGAAAAATTACGACGCTTGAGCAGGCTATGGAATATTTCTATGACGGAATGACCTTGATGTTTGGCGGGTTTGGGGGAGTCGGTTCCCCTCCCGCTCTGATAGGGGGCATTCTAGATAAGAACATTCAAAATCTTGTGTTGATTGGAAATGATACAGGTTTTCCAGAAATCGGTATCGGTAAAATTGTCAGCCGAAAGAGGGCTAGGAAAGTGATTGCCTCCCATATTGGCTCGAATCCTGTTGCAGGAGAGCTAATGACTAGGGGGGAAATGGAGGTGGAGTTCTCGCCGCAGGGAACATTAATGGAACGGATAAGAGCGGGTGGGATGGGGCTTGGCGCTATTTTAACGGATGTTGGGGTCGATCATGAGTTTGTTGCAAAGGACAAACAAAAGCTAACTTTGAACGGCAAGGAATATTTGATTGAAACAGCGCTGACAGCAGAAGTCGCGATCGTTTATGCAAAGAAAGCCGACCCATTCGGAAATCTGGTTTTCGATAAAAGCGCGAGGAATACGAATCCGCTCGTGGCGATGGCGGGAAAAATTACTATAGCTGAGGCAGAGGAAATTGTGCCGCTTGGCAGTCTGGACCCAGAGGAAATTGTGATACCTGGTGTTTTCGTGGATAGGGTGATTCCATCTTGTGGGGTGAATTGGAAATGGGCATGGGAATAGATGTCAGAAATAGAATGGCTATGAGGGCTGCCGAGGAGATCACTTCTGGGATGGTAGTCAATCTGGGCATTGGAATTCCTTCTCTAGTGCCTAACCATCTGCCCCGGAACATACAGGTGATGTTCCATGCCGAAAATGGAATAGTTGGAATGGGTGCATCGCCTGAAAAAGGATGGGAAGATGAAAATTTATGCAATGCTGGAGGGTTTCCGGTTACGACCATTCCAGGTTCTTCCTATTGTGACAGTGCGATGGCATTTGGAATGATTCGGCGAGGACTCGTTGACCTCACCATACTCGGTTCTTTGCAAGTCAGCGAAAAAGGAGACATTGCGAACTGGATCGTCCCCGGCAAAAAAGTTCCGGGAATGGGTGGGGCGATGGAGCTGGCTCAAAAGGCAAGGAAAGTTGCTGTGCTGATGTACCACACCGACAAGAACGGGGTGTCCAAATTGGTAAAGTCATGTTCTTTGCCACTGACTGCCTCCAACTGTGTCGATATCGTGATCACCGACCTGGCAGTTTTTAAAATAAAGGAAGGCTCCATGATTCTTTCTGAACTTTTTGCGCCATATACCATTGCTGAGGTTACAGCTAAAACAGCCTGTGAATTTTCCATTGCTGAGAATCTCCGGTTTATTGATTATGAAAGGAATTGATACCGTGCAAGTTGCTGAGGAAAAGGTGCGGAAATATATTAAGGAAATTAGAATCAAGGGAACACGTCTATTACAAAAAATGGTACAGGAACCAAGTACAAGGGGAGAAGAAAGCAAAGCTCAGGCTGTTGTAATTGAAAAATGCCGTGAGTTAGGCCTCGAAATGGATATCTGGGAAATCGGAGGGGACGGACTTGCTAGCCACCCAGCGTTTTGCTCTGATCGCAGCAATTTCAAAGGTACCCCAAATGCGGTTGGAATCATGAGGGGAACGGGCGGAGGGAAATCAATGATCCTGAATGGTCATATCGATGTGGTTCCCGCCGGTGATAGCAACGATTGGCATCGGGATCCTTACAGCGGATATATTGAAAGTGGCAAGCTTTACGGCCGAGGCTCGACGGATATGAAGGGCGGTACTGCCTCCTTGCTGATGGCGATAGAAGCGATAAAAAATACAGGGATCAAGTTAAAAGGAGATGTCATTTTCCAGAGCGTAATCGAAGAAGAAAGCGGCGGGGCAGGGTCGCTTGCTGCCGTATTAAGAGGTTATAAGGCAGAGGCAGCAATCATTCCGGAGCCAACGAACATGAAACTATTTCCTAAGCAGCAGGGCTCTATGTGGTTTAGGATTGCAGTTAAAGGCAAAGGTGCCCATGGCGGCACAAGCTATGAAGGAATCAATGCGATTGAAAAAGCGATGCTGGTAATTGATAGACTGAGAACATTGGAGAAGGAGAGAAACGAGAGAATAACGGATCCATTTTTTGATCACATTCCAATACCAATTCCGATCAATATCGGCAAACTACATGCCGGTGACTGGCCTTCCTCCGTTCCTGACCTGGCGATTATTGAAGGCAGGATGGGGGTTGCCCCAAATGAAACACAGGAGGAAGCCAAACGGGAAATGGCTGAAGCGCTCTCCGATGTCAGCGTCATGGACGCTTGGCTGAGAATACACAAGCCTAAACTAGACTGGTTTGGTGCAAGCTGGGTACCGGGCGATCTGGATCCAGAGCATGAACTGGTTCGAGTCCTATCTGAAAGTTACACAGCTGTCAAAATACAGAAACCTTTCATTGAAGCCTCTCCTTGGGCGACAGATGGCGGCATCCTTTCAAAAATTGGTGGAATCCCGGTTGTGGTTTTTGGGCCAGGGGTCACGGAAATGGCACATCAGGCAAACGAATATATCAAGCTAGAGGATGTCTTTGATTCGGCGGAAATCATTGCTCTCACTTTGCTTAAATGGTGTGAAATCAGTGAATAGCAGGCATTACTAACATTGGGGAAGGAAGGAAGGAAGAAACGAAGCAGAAAAATTATTCAGTAACCTGCTACCATATCGATTAGGAGGAGTCAAAAAGTGGGAGCTATCAGGATCAAAACTGCTATTCCGGGTCCGAAGGCGAAGGCACTGCTGGAAAGAAAAGAGAAAAATATTCCCGGAGGTCCATTTAATACGATCAAATCGTTTGCTGAAAGCGGAGAGGGTGCATTATTAACGGATGTTGACGGGAACAGATTCATTGACTTTGCAGGGGCAATCGGGACGCTGAATGTCGGGCATTGTCCGCTTGAAGTTGTGACTGCACTTCATAAACAAATTGACCGTTATCTCCATCCTTGTTTTCATGTGATGATGTATGAACCTTATATTGAACTGGCGGAATTGCTAAACGACATTACCCCTGGCGATCATGACAAAAAAACTTTTTTCCTGAGCAGCGGTGCCGAAGCAGTCGAGAATGCGGTGAAAATTGCCAGGAAATTTTCCGGCAGAAAAGGAATTATTTCGTTTGAGCGTGCATTCCATGGAAGGACCTATATGGCAATGTCACTGACTAGTAAGGTGAAACCATACAAGTACCAGTTCGGTCCATTTGCACCAGAAACCTATAAATGGCCATATCCTGTCTATTCGCAGGAGAAAAGCATGTCTCCGGAGAAGCTAGATGCATCTATTTTGAAGAAGTTTGAGCTATTCTTCCAGAGTGAGGTGCCAGGAACAGAAATAGCCGCGGTGATCATGGAACCTGTCCAGGGGGAAGGAGGATTTAACATCCCTTCAAAGACTTTTGTGCAGGCTGTAAAAAAAATATGTGAACAGTATGGAATTCTCTTTATTGCGGATGAAATTCAAACTGGTTTTGGCAGGACAGGAAAGCTGTTTGCAATGGAACATTTCGGAGTGGTACCAGATCTGATCACCATGTCAAAATCAATAGCAGCCGGACTTCCAATCAGCGCGGTGACAGGGCGGGCTGAAATCATGGATTCCGCCGGGGTTGGGGAAATTGGCGGAACGTATGGCGGAAGTCCTCTCGGATGTGTTGCAGCAATAGAAGTCGTTAAAATGATACAGGAGCAAAACCTTCTCGAAAAAGCAATTTTGTTTGGGGAAAAATTCCAGGAAAGATTTGGAACGCTGTTAAAGCAATTCTCTGAAATTGGCGAAATCCGGTCTTTAGGAGCAATGTGCGCACTCGAATTTTTCGATCAAACCGGTCAGCCGAATGGACAGATTGTTAAGGAAATACTTGCGAAGGCTCATCAGCGCGGATTGATTTTAATGAGCGCAGGCCTTTATGGCAACGTCATCAGGCTTCTTGCTCCGCTTGTTATTACGGACGAACAAAGGGAGGAAGGATTTGATGTCCTTGAGTCAGTGATTTTTGAATGCTGCAAGCAGCAGGAGGGATAAGATGAAACAGAATTTATGGATCAATGGAGAAAATGTGGAAGCGGAAAATTACCGTCCATTGTTTAATCCTTATACAGGAGGTCAAATAGCCGAAGTAGCAGATGCTACTAGCGCAGAGGTAATCAGAGCAATCGACTCTGCAGCTGAAGCGGCGGGGCAAATGGCGGAAATGAATGCCTATAACCGCGCCGATATTCTTCGAAGAGTGGCCGATTATATCGCCGAAGACCGAGAAGAATGTGCCAAACTGATCGTTGAGGAATCCTCCAAACCATTGAAAGCAGCACGGGCAGAGGTCGACCGGACTATCATGACCTATACATTTGCCGCAGAAGAAGCGAGAAGAATTCAAGGAGAAACAATCCCAATGGATGCAGCTCCTGGTGGCGAGGGTCGGATCGCCTATACGGTTAAAGAGCCGCTTGGGGTCATCGCCGCGATTACCCCATTTAATTTTCCGATGAACCTCGTTGCCCATAAGGTCGGACCAGCGATTGCAGCGGGAAATACAGTCGTTCTGAAGCCAGCGAGCCAGACGCCATTATCTGCCTTTAAAATCGCCTCATACTTCCATAAGGCAGGATTGCCGGCAGGTGCCCTTAATGTAGTGGCGGGCAGCGGGAAAAGTGTCGGCGACGTCTTGATTACCGACGATCGTGTGAAAAAAGTGACATTTACCGGTAGTCCCGAAGTCGGTACGTATATTCGTGAAAAGGCTGGATTGAAACGAGTAACGCTTGAACTAGGTGCGAACTCTGCATTGATTGTCGACGAAGGAACAGACCTTAGTAAGGCAATGCCAAGAATCGTGACGGGAGCCTTCTCAAATCAGGGGCAGGTTTGCATATCGATCCAGCGAATTTACGTCCATGAAAATATTGCCGAGGAATTTGTTTCGCAGTTCGTCAAAGAAGCAGGGCGCCTTAAAGTGGGCGACCCAATGGAAGAAGAAACAGATGTCGCTGCCATGATCAGTGCGGGGGATGTGCAAAGGGCCCTATCCTGGATCCACGATGCAGTGGGGCAAGGAGCCGAGCTTGTCCTCGGTGGGGAGAGCGAACAGCAGGTCTTAAAGCCTACTGTGCTTCTGAATGCAAAACCGACTGATAAAATTTCCTGTGAGGAAGTTTTTGCGCCAGTTGTCCATATCAACACATACAAAGACTTTGATGATGCCATCACCCAGGTCAATGAATCGCAGTTTGGCCTTCAGGCAGGTGTTTATACGAATGATCTTCAAAAAGCTTTCCGTGCGGCCAAGAATCTGCACGTTGGCGGTGTGATGATCAATGATATTCCAACTTTCCGGGTTGACCATATGCCTTATGGTGGTGTCAAACAAAGCGGGACCGGAAGGGAAGGAGTCAAGTACGCTGTTGAAGAAATGACTGAACTGAAGCTTGTATCATTCAAACTAGATTGAACCGCAAGCCTGGTCTGAAAGCCAGGCTTTTCATCTACAGACACATGGGGGAATGGCAATGCGTTTAGCGGAAACGATCGTTGTATCAAATACGAATAGCAAGATGACTGTTTATCTCGACAAACAAAACAAACGAGTGAGAGTAGAAGATTATTTGGGCAACTTATCAGAAGTTTTGAAACGAGCAGAAGAGCTTGCAACGAACGAAAAGGTTGATAAATTGATTATTAAAGGAAGAAGAGAACATTTTACACAGCTACTTGAGTATGGGTATCGTTTTGAGGCAAGCATTGATGGTTTTTTCCTTGGTTCTGATTGCCTGTTCTTTTCAAAGTTTTTTAGTGATGAAAGAAAAGCAACACCGCATTGGACCGAAGAGGAGGGAATCATAAAAACGGTCTTTCGGTTGGCTGAGACCGACGAGAAGCCCCCTCTTCCCGGTGCATATGTGATGAAGAAACTGGATCAAGAAGATGTCCACGGCTTATCCAAGTTATACAAAGAAGTCTTTCAAATCTATCCAACCCCGCTAAACGACCCGGATTATATTGTCAAAACAATGACAGAAGGCAGTATTTACTATGGATTTGTCCATGATGGCCAGATTGTAAGCGCGGCTTCCGCTGATGTGGACCTTTTTTACAAAAATGCGGAAATAACTGATTGCGCGACAGCAAAAGAGCATAGGAAGCATGGCTTGATGAAAGTCCTCCTCGCTCGCATAGAGGCAGAACTGATCGAGAAAGGGATCTTTTGCGCTTATTCCATTGCGAGGTCATTATCATTCGGTATGAATGCGGCATTGCATCAATTGGGCTATGCCTATCGTGGCAGGCTGGTGAACAATGTTTATATTTACAATAAAATGGAAAATATGAACGTTTGGTCGAAGGATTTGGCAAAAGCGCCAAATTTTAGGCAGTAGAAGACAGTTTTTCGGCATTCTGTCCTATACTTAATATGGGAGTGTGATGGCTTGAATTCCGTATTCAATGTTACCGAAGAAATCTTGAGCGCAATATTGAAATGCATCGATGAGGCTATCCATGTCGTCAATACAGAAGGTATCACGATATTTTATAATCAAGTGGCAGCAACCCATGATGGATTGAAAATTAGCGAAGTTATTGGGAAGCCGCTCTTGAGTGTTTTTCCTTCACTGAATAATCAATCCAGCACCTTATTGAAGGTGATCGAAACAAAAAAGCCGATCTATCATGAAACACAAGCCTTTGTTAATTTGCACGGAAGGAAAATTGAAACAGTCAATACAACTCTGCCAATTTTTGTCGAGGGAGAACTGATAGGGGCTGTTGAGATTGCCAAAGATTATTCGAGGATAAAACAGCTTTCTGAACGTCTGGTCGAAATCCAAAAGGATTTAACACCCCGGAATGGCATGGCTGTAAAGCAGCAGGTCGGCTATACGTTCCGTGACGTGCTGACGATAAATCAGTCGTTTATAAACGTCAAAAAAAAGGCTGAAAAACTGGCGAAATCTGATTCTCCCATTCTGGTTTATGGGGAAAGCGGTACTGGGAAAGAACTCTTCGTCCAGTCCATCCATCATGCTTCAAAGCGGGTATCAGGCCCGTTCATAACCCAAAATTGTGCCGCCATACCCGAAAACCTGCTGGAAAGTATTCTATTTGGAACCTCTAAAGGAAGTTATACCGGAGCGGTGGACAGGCCAGGACTTTTCGAGCTGGCAAACGGAGGGACGCTATTTCTCGATGAGCTGAATTCGATGCCGTTCGACCTCCAGGCTAAATTGCTGCGCGTTTTGGAAGATGGGGCAGTCAGAAGAATCGGAAGCACGAAAGTGACGTCGGTGAATGTCAGGGTCATCTCTGCGATGAATGTCTACCCGAAGAAGGCGATGGAAGAAAACAAGCTGCGGACCGACCTCTTTTATCGGCTAAATGTTTTAACGTTCGAATTGATTCCTTTAAGGCAGAGAAAGGAAGACATCCTTTTTTTGAGCGAACTTTTTATAAGCCATTACAATTTTGAGTTGAGGAAGCAGGTTACCGGGTTGGATGAAAATGTGAAGTCTACTTTCCTTACCCATCTTTGGCCTGGAAATGTACGCGAACTGAAGCATACAATTGAGTACATGATGAATGTCTGTGAAGGGGACCAACTGACTGTTGCTGATCTTCCACTAATGTTGAAAAATTTTGCCCAAAAGCCAGGGAACAGCATTTCTGGATTGGCATTGCGAGAAAATCTGAAGGAATTTGAAGTGCAATTGATCAGGAATGCGCTTGAAATATCCGGAGGAAAAATCCACCAGGCAGCAATTCTGCTCGATATTCCAAGACAAACTCTGCAATACAAAATAAAGAAATTAAATATCCATTGAGTCATAATCTGCCGAACTTTCGGCAGGTTATTTTTTTAAAAGAATAAGAAAATATAAAATTCCTCTGAGAATTGTTCAGCTCCAGCGCTTTTCTTACCAGAATAAGTGCTTTCTATCACAACGGGAATGATGGATTTCGATATATTGGACTATTATGGCATGAAACTTGCATTATAAAAACGTATCAAAAGTTAGGGGGAAACGGAATGAAACAAACATTATATAAGCCAGCAAGGCATTGGAAAGAGATCGAGCTCTGGAAAGATGTAACCGAAGAGCAATGGAATGACTGGCTATGGCAGCTTACCAATACAATCAGGACGCTAGATGATTTGAAAAAAGTCATCCATTTGACTCCTGAAGAAGAAGAAGGAGTCCGGATCTCAACAAAAACGATCCCGCTCAATATCACACCCTATTATGCTTCACTAATGAATCCAGATGATCCTCGCTGCCCGGTAAGGATGCAGTCCGTCCCTATATCCAAGGAAATCCACAAAACAAAATACGATTTAGAAGATCCGCTGGACGAAGATGAGGATTCGCCTGTACCAGGCTTGACTCATCGATATCCTGACAGGGTATTGTTCCTTGTTACCAATCAATGTTCTATGTACTGCCGATATTGTACCCGCCGCAGATTTTCTGGACAAATCGGCATGGGGGTTGCAAAAAAACAGCTGGATGCGGCAATCAACTATATTAGGAACACTCCAGAAGTACGCGATGTGCTAATTTCAGGTGGCGATGGCCTACTGATCAACGACAACATCCTTGAGTATATTTTGAAAAATTTGCGCGAAATTGATCATGTGGAAATCATCCGCATAGGTACCCGGGCACCTGTCGTATTTCCGCAGCGCATTACCGAGAATCTCTGTTCCATCCTCAAAAAATATCATCCGATTTGGCTGAATACCCATTTCAATACATCAATCGAAATTACCGAGGACTCAAAACGGGCCTGTGAAATGCTTGCAAATGCAGGCGTTCCCGTTGGAAATCAATCGGTCATCCTTGCAGGCATTAATGACAGTGTCGCCATCATGAAACAGCTGATGCATGACCTTGTGAAAATGCGCGTACGCCCTTACTATATTTACCAGTGCGATCTATCCGAAGGGATTGGCCATTTCCGTGCTCCTGTGACAAAGGGTCTTGAAATTATCGAAGGCTTAAGAGGCCATACATCCGGTTATGCCGTACCTACATTTGTAGTGGATGCACCTGGTGGAGGAGGAAAAATCTCCTTGCAGCCAAACTATTTGATTTCCCAAAGTCCGGAAAAAGTTGTGCTGAGAAATTTCGAAGGTGTCATTACCTCTTATCCTGAACCTGAAAATTATGTTCCAGGCAAAGCGGAAGGATACTTTAAACAGGTATATCCTGATTACGAGCAGAAAAAATCCAATACTGGAATTGCAGCCATTATGAATGACAGTGAATTCAACTTACTTCCAGAAGGACTTAGCAGGATTGATCGCCGTGAAAAGTACGAGGAAGACCCAGCTCATGCATCCCTTAAGGATAGACGGGAAAAGCGGGATGAACTGAAAGAAAAGAAATTCAGAGCACAACAAATAAAAACAACTCAAGAACAAGAATCCCAGGAGACGTTCTCAACAGGAGAGGGAAGTGAATCATGACAAAGTGCGAATGGTGCAGCAGTGAAAAGATCAAACCAGTCACAGACAAAGTATATTGGGAACTTCCGGATGGAACGAAAGCAATCGAAATTGAGGGTACACCAGCAGTCCATTGTCTTGACTGTCAAATGACATACCAGACTGAATGGATCACAAAGGAAATCGAAGACCAGTTGTTCTTAATCGACACGAAAAAACTGGCCAAAATCATCACCTTCGAAGAATTGATGGAACAGCCAAGATTACTGAAGCGAAATTACTTTGATTTTACATCATGAACTGTGGCAATTTTAATGATGAATAGTATATGGGCATTGCTGGAGATGGAAAAATCAGCAAGATGGCAATAAAAGCGGCACCTTTTCAGATTGGGAAGGTGCTCAAAGCTTTCTTATATGTGGACGGACAGTGAACAATTCGATATAGTATGGACAGACAAATTATATCATTAGGCAGGCGTTCATATATGTATAAAAGTTTTTATCACTTTCTGATGAAATATCGGTCCACAAAACCAATGGAAGCGATCAGCAGGTTCGCAAACGCTGCTTACGATGATCTAGCCTTTCCAAAAAACTCCGAAAACTATGATGAAATAAGTTCCTATTTGGAAATGAACGGACAATATCCTGAAAGCATGTCTGTCTTTGATGAGGCATGGGAGGAATATATTTTAACAGAAAGCTGAACAGGCGAAAATATATTCAAGTATCATTCATCCTCCAGCTGGGCGTGGCGATTTTTTAGAATGGTGCATATACTGTGGTAACACAATTCACGACTCATCGTTTTAGGAGATGGAGGAAATGGAAAAACGGAAGCAACCTAAGTTTCACATTGGTGATACAGTCGTGATCACTATTTACGGTACCGTTGGGAAAGTGACCGATATAAAGTGGCTTGATGGCCTTCATGTATATGAGATAAATAAGAGCGAAGGTTTGTATTTAGAAACCAGTTTGCAGCGGATCTCTGAATATGAAGGGAAGCTGATCGAGCAGGAAAAGATCGATATCGAGTATAAATACTTCTTCGGCGATATCGTCCATGTAAAAGGATATGATTCGGACTTGTTTAGAGTGGTTGGTTTCAGGACGGAAATATGGCGTTATAAGGAAGATGCTTGGGAGGATGTAATATATGAACTCTCGAGGATTCATGATGGGGAATGGCTTGAAGCTGGAGAAGAAGAACTGAAACTCGTGGCAGATTCGGAAAGTGCAGACACCTTTATTCAAAAACTGGGATTTTTGTTTTCTTCTAAGAAAGACGTGAAGCCATCGGGAAACCTCGATAAAATATCCCGTCAGCCCCGTGCAGGGGAAAAGGAAGAATTGCGAAAAATCAATAGTAGAAGGATGACAATTGATCATTTGCTTGATATTTACAATGACTACCGGATATTATATAAATGGTTCAAAGATGAGGAGTATGCCCATGTAATGCGAGTGATCATCCGCAAGCTGTCCATGCTTGTTAACAATGATGGAAAAAGCCATGTTTAAAAACGATTTGAAAACTCGAGCAGTAAATAAATAAAATAGGGAATTCCAGCCGATAGAAAAATCTTAAATAGGACATTTACGATTCTGCCAAATAACTCAACAATCACACTGTTTTCTTTATTGACATCCTTAACGAACATCTCTGTAAACGTAACTATTGCCTTCATGAAACATCACCCCGTCATTGATTTATTCCATTCTATGCTTGTCCAAAAAAGGTCAGAACAATTTTCTGAGAAACGATCATACTCGGCATGAAACAGGGGAATCTATCATACATTTGGAATAAAGGGGGGCGAATCTGTGAAAGAGATTGAGGTTATAATCGATACAGAGGAGATTGCTGAATTTTTCTTTCATGAACTGGTAAAAAGGGGATACGTTCCCACGGAGGAAGAACTAGAAGAAATCGCGGATATCACCTTTGAATATCTGATTGAAAAATGCATCATCGATGAGAAGGATGAAATGGATTGAGAAGAACACAGATGGAAAGGGCTGATTTCGATGAATCAGCCTTTTTATTGATCAAAGAAAATGTAAACCTTGCAGCAAAAGCTTCAGGATACAATTGTACGATACTGCTGAAAATTTTCATGTGACGATGAAGCCAAAGCTTCATCGTCATTTTTCTATCCTTGTTTCTTTCGTCCTTTAGCTGAAAATTCCTTGCCGTGTGCTTCTTGCTCGGCAGCGATTGCTTCAGGTGGGATATGGTTGTTTTTCTTAGGTGAATTGATGCGATTGCGATGTTTTTTACCCATTAGCTCAATCTCCTTCATGTCTTTTTTTAAGTACTCTGTATTAGAGAATGTTTTATTTCAGCTTCGGTAAAGCTATTCCTAGCTTGCTCTTTTAACAAAATTGTCATGAAACGAAGATTTTCCTGCTTAACTATATTATGGTATAGTTTTGAGGTAGCAATCTATAGGATGGAGGATTATTTGAATGAGTGTACATATTGGTGCGAAAGAAAATGAAATTGCAGAAACCGTATTGCTTCCCGGGGATCCGTTGAGGGCAAAATACATTGCCGAAACATTCCTTGATGATGCAAGGTTATATAATGAAGTCAGAAATATGTTTGGATACACAGGGACTTACAAAGGAAAGCGGGTTTCTGTGCAAGGAACTGGCATGGGAGTGCCATCCATTTCCATCTACATCAATGAGTTGATGACTGGTTATAATGTACAAAACCTAATACGCGTGGGCACTTGTGGAGCTATCCAAAAGGATGTCAAAGTCCGCGACGTTATTTTGGCAATGAGCGCATCCACTGATTCGCAAATGAACCGTCTTACTTTTGGCGGAGTGGACTATGCAGCTACGGCAAACTTTGATTTGTTATATAAAGCTTACAACACCGGCCTGGAAAAAGGCTTGAACCTTAAAGTGGGCAATGTTTTCACAGCTGACCAGTTCTACAATGATCATGCAGAATTAGAAAAATGGGCCCAGTATCAAATTTTAGCGGTTGAAATGGAAACCACAGCCCTCTATACTCTGGCGGCAAAATTCAATCGCAAAGCTCTTTCGATCCTGACAGTCAGTGATCATATCTTGACGGGGGAAGAAACGACCTCAGAAGAACGCCAAACAACCTTTAATGACATGATCGAAGTAGCACTTGAAGCAGCTATCAAAGAATAATCATTTTTGAATACCCTTTCCTCCTCAGGAAAGGGTTTTATTCGTTAATGGGAAAAAAGGCCATTCGTAAGTTTGCTGAAAAATGTTAGAATGATGGTATTGTTTAAAAGTTTAAAGATGGGTGGAAATAATGAAAAAAATTGTTCTTGCAATCGCGATACCGATATTGTTAATTGGCTGTGCACCTGTGGAGCCTTATTTAGAGAAAATACCTTATTTGGGTGAAAAATTAGTTGTAAAAGATAAACAGAAAGAGCTGCCAACAGAAGTCTCGCAGCCAGAAAAGACCAACACGGAACCCGAAACTCCACAGCAACAGAAGCCAGAACAAGAAGGATTGACACTTGAAGCTGCCTATTTTAATGTGATTCAGAATGCGGATGGGAAAAATATAATTCAAAACCCCCAGAACACATTGGCGCTTGTCAATAAGATCTTTGGATTGCCGGGAAATTATATTCCCAAAGACTTGGTCAGGCCGAAAGTACAATTCTCTTTTGGAGATGCAAAGCTTGAAAAGAGCTTAATGAGGAAAGAGGCAGCGGAAGCAATGGAAACCATGTTCGCAGCAGCTAGGAAAGAAGGAATGGAACTAGCTGCCGTTTCCGGGTACCGATCATATGCCAGACAGGAAACACTGTTCAAAGCTGAGGTTAATCATGTAGGGGAAGAAAAGGCGCTCGAGGCAGTCGCAAAGCCCGGAACCAGTGAACATCAAACAGGCTTGACAATGGATATCTCAAGCAGAAGCAATCAATTTAATCTGAATGAACAATTTGGATCAACAAAAGAAGGAATTTGGCTGGCCAACAATGCTCATAAATATGGCTTTATCCTAAGATATCCAAAAGGAAAGGAAGATTTGACCGGCTATATGTATGAACCATGGCATTTTCGGTATGTTGGCATCAAAGTGGCAACAGAAATTTATAAGAATAGCTGGACGCTTGAAGAATATTTTGATAACGTCAAGAAAATATAGGAGGGCCTGACTGCAAGTCGGGCTTTTTGATTTAAACAAGCTCAATTTCGCAACATACCCCGATTTACATCCGAAAAATCACTCAACTTTGCAAAGAAGAAACAAATATTTTCATTGATTAATATACTATACAGGGGTATAGTAAATGGTGAAGAAACAATAACAAAACGAAAATCAGTGGGAAACGGGGTGTAATGGATGAAAGAACAAATGACTGTTGATATTACAGGCATGACGTGCGCTTCCTGCTCCACAAGGATTGAAAAAATCCTCAATAAAATGGATGGGGTCGAAGCAACTGTAAACCTGGCGATGGAAAGTGCCTCCGTACAATACGATAACGAAAAAATCAAAACAGATGAAATTTTTGCCAAGATAAATGATCTAGGGTATGGCGTCAGAGTCGATAAAATGGATTTGGATGTATTCGGCATGACCTGTGCGGCCTGTTCCACCAGGATTGAAAAGGTTCTGAACAAAATGGGTGGAATGAAGTCAGCCACTGTCAATCTGGCTACTGAATCTGCAACAGTAGAGTTCAACAGTGCGGTCCTATCGGTGGATCAAATTATCGCAAAGATACAGAATCTTGGCTATGATGCCAAGGAAAAGGTTCAGCGGGAAGCAAAGGCATTGCAAAAAGAAGAGGAAATTCACGCGAAGAAAAGGAAATTATTGCTCTCCATTCTTTTGTCGCTTCCGCTGTTGTACACAATGATTGGTCATTCTCCTTGGGATACTGGCTTGCCGATGCCGCAGCTGCTGATGAATCCATGGTTTCAATTGCTACTGGCGACACCAGTCCAATTCTGGATTGGCGGCCAATTTTATGTAGGTGCCTATAAGTCGTTAAAAAACAAAAGCGCCAATATGGATGTCCTTGTTGCTCTTGGTACTTCCGCTGCCTATTTTTATAGTCTTGTAGAAGCTATCAAAACAATCGGCAATCCGAACTATATGCCTCATTTGTATTTTGAAACGAGCGCAGTACTGATCACTCTGATTCTTGTTGGAAAACTGTTCGAGGCGCTTGCAAAAGGTCGCACAACCGAAGCAATTTCGAAGCTTTTAAACCTGCAGGCGAAGGAAGCGACCGTTATCAGAGATGGCGAGGAGATAAAAATCCCGATCGAGGATGTAAAAGTCAATGATACAGTCCTTGTGAAGCCTGGAGAGAAAATTCCGGTAGATGGCAAGGTGGTAACTGGACAGTCAGCAGTCGATGAAGCTATGATTACAGGGGAGTCTATCCCAGTTGAAAAATCTGCAGGCGATACTTTAATCGGTGCAACAATCAATAAAAATGGTACCTTGACAATGACGGCAACTAAGGTAGGGAAAGACACTGCCCTAGCAGGCATCATCAAGGTAGTTGAAGATGCACAAGGAAGTAAGGCGCCAATCCAGCGTGTAGCAGACCAAATTTCCGGTATCTTTGTACCAATCGTCGTTGCGATAGCGCTCGTCACATTCCTTGTCTGGTATTTCTTGATCACCCCGGGAGATTTTGCATCTTCCCTTGAAACAGCAATTGCTGTACTCGTTATCGCCTGTCCTTGTGCACTTGGACTGGCAACCCCAACCTCCATTATGGTGGGAACAGGGAAAGGTGCGGAAAATGGGATCTTATTTAAGGGCGGCGAGCACTTAGAAACTACCCACAAAATTAATGCGATTGTTCTTGATAAAACGGGAACAATTACTAAAGGGAAACCAAGTGTAACCGATATAGAAATTTTTGGCGAAAAAGAAAAGGTCCTTCAGTATTTGGTATCAGCCGAGAAGTCATCAGAACATCCTCTTGCTGAGGCGATTGTAGAGTATGGCTCCGTAAATCAAATTGACGTCGTTCAGGTCGATGAATTTTCCGCGATACCAGGACACGGAATTCAAGCAGTTATCATGGGCGAAAAAGTTCTAGTCGGAACCAGAAAATTAATGAAACAAACAGGAGTCGTATTTGACAAATACGAAGATCAGCTGGAGAAGCTTGAGACGGATGGAAAAACAGCCATGTTGATTGCCATCGATCATGAAGTAAACGGGATAGTTGCCGTGGCAGATACTGTCAAAGATACAGCCAAAACGGCGATTGAAGAGCTAAAATCCATGGGCATTGAAGTATATATGCTAACCGGTGACAATAAGCGTACTGCTCATGCAATCGCCTCACAGGTCGGCGTCGATCATGTCATCGCAGAAGTACTGCCAGAAGAAAAGGCAAACCATGTGAAAGAGCTTCAGCTAAAAGGGATGAAAGTCGCAATGGTTGGTGATGGAATCAATGACGCACCCGCCCTTGCCCTTGCCGATATCGGGATAGCGATTGGAACAGGGACCGATGTCGCCATTGAAGCTGCTGATGTTACCATTCTTGGTGGAGAATTGACCTTGATTCCTAAAGCAATATCATTAAGTAAACAGACCATGCGAAACATCCGGCAAAATTTATTCTGGGCACTGGCATACAACTCAGCTGGTATCCCGATAGCTGCTTTGGGACTACTGGCGCCATGGTTAGCTGGAGCGGCAATGGCATTTAGTTCTGTTTCTGTAGTGACTAACTCCCTTCGTTTGAAGCGGATTAAGTTATAAAATTTTTAAATAAGAGAGGAAGAATGAAAATGGAAAAAACAACTTTACAAGTATCAGGTATGACTTGCGGACACTGTGAAAATGCAGTCAAAAACGCAATAATGGGTGTCGATGGTGTTGCTAGCGTAATGGTTTCACTATCAGAGGGAACTGCTGAAGTAGAATACGATGCTTCGAAAGCAGAAATTAGCAAAATGAAGGCAGCGGTTGAAGAGCAAGGCTACGATGTAGAATAGACTTTAAAAGAGGCTGGCAACTAGTTCAAGAAATGGACATTGCCAGCCTTTTTTGTGTTTTAGGAATAAAGCAATTATGAAATTGATTCACATTAGGATATTTCATATTTAAAGCCCTTTTTTCTGTTAAATTCACGTTAAAAATGTTATTCTAATCATTAAGGATTTTAAGCTTGATTGGAAAGTGGTGAAAAGGTTGGATCAGCAAAATAAAAATGAAGAAAACAAACAAGAGCTTGATGGCCAGAACAAGGCAGAAGAAACAGAAACCAAAAATAGTTTTCTTCAGATTAAAAAGTTCCACTTTGCAATGCTGTTGTTTGTTCTTGTCTTTTTAACTGCAGGAATTACTACTTTTGCGCTTGCTTTCGGCGACGACAAGCCAGCAGTGCAGGTTATCAAGGATAGGGAAGAATTTGAAAAGCTTTACGACGCATATGATACATTGAAAAAGGAATATTACCAGGATGTTGATCAGGACCAACTGATCAATGGGGCGATTGACGGCATGCTTTCTTCATTGGATGATCCGTATTCGGATTATATGAGCCAAGAAGATGCGAAGAATTTCCATCAAAGTCTGTCGTCCTCATTTGAGGGGATTGGCGCGGAAATTCAGGAGAAAGATGGCTCCATTTCCATCGTCACTCCCCTAAAAGGATCTCCAGCGGAAAAAGCAGGACTCAAACCAGAGGATAAAATAATCTCGGTTGACGGCAAAAGTCTTCAAGGCATGAGTACGACTGAAGCCGTGGCGCTCATTAGGGGTGAAAAAGGGACTGATGTAAAGTTGTCCATTCTTCGCCAAGGGGCAGAAAAACTGGTGGATATAACGGTCACCCGAGACACGATTCCGATTGAAACCGTATATGGAGAGATGGTTGAGGATGGAATTGCTAAAGTGCAGATAACGAATTTCTCACAAAACACTTCGAATGAATTAGTAACTATTTTAAATGATTTAAAAAAGCAGGGGATGAAAGGGCTTGTCTTGGACCTTCGCCAAAATCCAGGCGGACTTCTTGATCAGGCAATCAAAATATCAAGTCTATTTGTTCCTGAAGGAGAGATCCTATTTCAGGTGGAAGACCGCAATGGCAATGTCAAGAAGTATCCATCTGAAAATAAAAATAGCAACGAACTTCCTCTCGTAGTGGTCATCGATAAAGGAAGCGCCAGCGCATCGGAAATTCTTGCGGGAGCTGTTAGTGAATCTGCCGACGTTCCTTTGGTGGGTGAAAAATCATTCGGCAAAGGCACTGTCCAGCGAGCAGAAGATTTTTTAGACGGTTCAAATATGAAATTTACAACAGATAAATGGTTGACACCTAAAGGGAATTGGATCCATAAAAAGGGTATTAAACCAGACTATGAAGTGGCTATGCCAGAGTACGCTTCCCTGCCGTTTATCGACCCAGAAACAGAATTGACCGTGTCAACCGCATCAGATCAAGTAAAATCAGCTCAAAAAATGCTGAAGGCGCTTGGTTATGACCCAGGTAGGGAAGATGGTTTCTTTGATGAAAAAACGAAGCAAGCAGTCAGCAAATTTCAAACATCAAAAAAGATCGAACCAACAGGGATTCTGAAAGGAAGCACAACAATCGAACTAATGAATGCGTTGCGAGAACAGCTTAGCAAAAATGATCCGCAAATCCATAAGGCGCTTGAAGTATTAAAGCAAGAGATGGCGAAATAACCGTCGAGTAACGTGAGGGAGTGCCTATCTGCCATAATGCAACTTAAAAATCTCCAGCTTTTGCTGGAGATTTTCGCTATTTTGTTAGTTCGTAAATTAGACGAAGCGAATCTTGCCTTACCGCTCGCCGAATTTGGCGAAGGTTTTTTCATCCTCTACTAGACCGCAGGCAGCACATTGGATTTTCAGTTCTGGGCCTTTATAAGGAAGATGAAAGGGATCCAATTGGTCATTCGAATACTGTTCAACAATCTCGCCAGATTGCGGATTCAATTTAACAGGCTGAGGAATCTGGGAAATCATATTGAATCTGGTCCGATTGGTCTTGCAATTAGGACAACGATATGGTTTGCTCATAATTTAGCTCCTTTTCAGTCATTTATCGTTATTTTTTGCATTGTCCTGCGCAATTATGTAACGATACAAAGTACAGACACGGAAAACCGTCCAGGAGGCAACAAAAATGAAGGCAGAAGAATATGAACAATTGCTAGATGAGTACAGAAGGATTTGGAACAATCGTCGGCTCGGGTCAGCTCAGACGCCAGCAGAGACTCTTAAAGGAGCGATAGTAAGGGATTTAAAAGATGAGAACACTCATCCGCGCGCAAGAAAATCACTGAAAGATAAATACTATCTTGCAACAAAGAGGATTATCGAATCATCTTTGTCAACTGATAGCAAAGTCATGTTAATTCGATTGCATTTGGAAATCGCCGATGCTATTCAACGGGATGACGCAAAGTAAGAGTCCAAATTGGCAATCGTTTTTTTCTTGCAGTCAGCAGAATAGAATGTTTCTGAACAAAAAAGATAGTTTACGCCCTTTTTTATTGAGAAAAATATCATCATGCCCCTTGCTTTTATACCCCTAATGGTATAAAATCTATCTTATAAGTTCAGTGATGAACAAGAATTTATAAGAGGTGAAGAGTAGTTGCTAACAGGTTTAATCATCGTTCTCCTATTGTTAACCTTGATCTTCAACCGCTATGTACCCGTTAGGAATCTTCAAGTGGTAAATGGCGATGAGCATGGAGCAATATTTGTCGACCTGAGAGATTATCAGGATTCAGCTAAGAATCCCGTCAATGGAGCAATTAATATTCCATGTGGGTATTTAAAAAGATATATTAAGGAAATTCCGAACGAACAAATTATCCTCATAGCTTCCAATGAAATCGAAAAAAATTTTGGAGCAAGATTGCTGAAAAAATACGGCTATGATGTCAAGGGTTATACCATTACTGGACCATCACAATAGGAGGTGGCTTAAGTGGAGTACAATAAAGAAATAGTCAATCGGCTGAAAAGGATTGAAGGACAGGTAAGGGGCAGCATCCGCTTATTAGAAGAACAGGAAGAATGCAAGTCAGTCGTAACTCAGCTGTCAGCAATCCGCTCTGCAGTTGATCGCACAATTGCCTTGATCGTCAGCAAGAATCTTGAACAATGCTTGATCACTGATTTGCAGGAGGGACGGGAGACGTCCCAAGCCGTTAACGATGCAGTAGACCTGCTTGTCAAAAGCAGAAAATAAATCAATTTCTGTCTTGACAATGTGATTTTTGTCACTTAAAATACCCGTATAGGTATAAAGATAGAGTAAGATAATCCTTTTTTCTCCATATGAACTACTATAAAGCTAATGAGGTGTAACTGGATGGATGTAGTATTAAATGTATTAATCGTTGTTTTAGCTGTGGCGTTTTTATGGTGGCGCTTTGCTCCCACGAAAGGTGTGAATCAGATCACGACAGCGCAGCTTCGCGAAATGGTGAAGACAAAGGCTGCTGGAACTCAATTTGTCGATGTGAGAACTCCTGGAGAATACAAAGGGAACCATATTAAAGGGTTTAAAAATATCCCACTTCAGCAGCTGGCAAATCGCACAGGAGAACTTTCTCAGGAAAAAGATGTAGTAGTTATTTGTCAGAGTGGCATGCGAAGCAGCCAGGCAAGCAAGTTATTGAAAAAAGCTGGATTTAAAAATGTAACGAATGTAAAGGGCGGCATGAGTGCCTGGTAATGGTTGAGGAGGAAAAGAAGAATGCGTCAAATGACACCACTATATAGACGGAACTAAAGAT
>NZ_JXIQ01000100.1 GCF_000934845.1 Mesobacillus subterraneus | reverse complement strand
AAGTGAATCGGTTCTTTTCGTTTGGATTTTCTAGAAAATCTTAAAAATCGGCAGATTTTCAGTGGCCTCACCTGTTCCGGCCTTCCTTTTTGATAAAAATGGCGTAGCTGATTTTGCTAAAAAGGTGGTTGATTTATTCCCTTACAACCTTCTTGTTTGGTGCGAGCGGCACCGGGAGGACTTCTTTCAGATTAAACGGTCCGAGCTGATCAATATTTGGATTGGTAAATCTGACACCTTTATACTCAAACTCGCTTGCTGTCATCAAGATCGCCTCGAGATTCGGCATAAAATCTTCCTTCAACTTTGTTTCATCAGATAAGGTGAGCTCGAGCACTTTATCCTTAGTTACACTTTGGGCGAACTTAAAATTATCTGGAAGTGATGGTGCAAGATATCCTTTTTCATCTCCAGTCTCCATCTGTGCAAATGCCTCGTCAATTGATTTATGCTGGTCTTTTGTTGGCACAAGATAGGGATTTGTCAGCCCTTGCACTTTTAAAAACAAGTAAGCTCTTCTTTTTGTTGCTTCCGCATTTAGCGGAATTTCT
The DNA here is from genome assembly GCF_000934845.1 of Mesobacillus subterraneus. Lineage (GTDB taxonomy): Bacteria > Bacillota > Bacilli > Bacillales > Cytobacillaceae > Mesobacillus > Mesobacillus stamsii. The sequence continues at coordinate 34,695 of NZ_JXIQ01000100.1, read as the reverse complement.
TTCATCAGACCAAAGTTTCCTAACTCACCCCCCGGTTCCCCTTCGGTAGTAAGAAGCAGTTTTTCTATGCCAACATCTGTAAAATTATCAGTCATCGAATCAACAAAATTTACCTCTGCTGCACTTCCATATCTATATGGATGATCTTGTTTCACATCCATTGTCAATGTGCTTGTCGCTTCGTCATACGTCCAGTTGCCGTTTATTGGATAGTAATCAGTAAGCCCCCATTCAGCTTCCGTAAGTTTAGGCATTATTTCTATATAGTTATCGATCCAGGATTTTCCTTTATCCTTCGGCCATATTACCGACACGGGGACAATTGCCATTGCCTGCTGATCAGGAATTGCAAAGGTGAAAATTTGAGACGACTTGGAGCTGAGCTCGTCTGGATAAACCGAAATTAGCCCGGCATATGGATTGGCTTTATCCATTGCGGCAAATTCCTCCGTATTTATTTTCTTATTTGTAGTGTCCCCCATCAATGTGTTTCCTTGCTCAACAGCACTTTTCTTTGCAGAATCATCACTAGTTGCTGTATTCATAGATGATTTATCACCTTTAGAAAAACTGCTGTCCATACTCTGTTGTCCTGTAAGATTATTTCCTAACAGTCCTGGAGAGAGAATAAACGCGAGGAAAAGTACTGTAGCGAGAGCCGCTCCAGGAATGACCCATGTTGGCATTTTCCTTCTTTTTTCCGCTCGATGGGCGATATGCTGATAAATGTCACGAGAGTCGCGATGATCCTTTATCTTTGGCATCTGGCCGAGGAGGTCTTCTAGCTGCTTATCGCTTAGCTGTGACTTTTTCACTAGTCATCCCTTCCCTTTCTATCGTTTCTTCCATAAGCTTTTTCAATGTCTTTAAAGCGCGATGCTGGGTCGTCTTGACCTTGCTTTCCGACCACGATAAAGCTTCGGCAGTCTCAGAAATTGTCAGTTCATGTATATAGCGCATGATGATGACCATTCGTTGGTCAAGAGTACATTGATCGAGGCACTTGTACATCATTTGGATTTCTTCGCTTTGAAGCAGCATTTCCTCGGGCAGTGGCTGTTCATCCCTTACCTGTCTTGCTGACAGATCGAAGGTTTCCAGCAATCGCTGCTTCCAGCCCTTTTGTTTCCGGAAATGATCGATTGCGACATTCCTCGCGATCGAGAAAAGCCAGGTTTTCTCACTGCTTTTGCCTTCAAAGCTGTCATACGCCTTGAGAACACGGATATAGACTTCCTGTATAAGATCCTCTGCTAATTCCCTGCTTTTCACCATATAAAATAAAAATTGAAAAACGTCATGATGATATTTTTGATACAATTCATCAAAAACGGAGTTCATAGGTCTTTTCGCCTCCGTATTTATAAGATTAGTCGTAAAGCAACTTAGAAAGTTTCATCTTAACTATATAATTTATCGTTTGGAAATGAAAGGATTTTTTCAGAGAATGATCGTGTCAGACAAACTCCACCTGAACGAAAAGGCTGTACCAATCTGATACAGATTAGTACAGCCTTTTGTGGGAAAAACAATGTTCCTTGTGAATCAAGAATAGTCGGCAAGTTAATCGATATTTCGGGGGATGAAAAAGGAAAATGTTGTACCATGTCCTATTTTGCTTTTTACAGAGATATTTCCTCGATGTGCGTCGATAATATTTTTGGCAATCGCAAGTCCTAGACCTGTTCCGGAAACTCCACGTGTCCTTGACTTGTCTCCCTTGTAAAAGCGTTCGAACAAAAACGGCAAGTCTTCCTCCGGTATACCTGACCCCTGGTCACTGACTTCGATATACAAGCCTCGCTCATCGGTACGCCCAATAATTTCTACAGACGCAGAATCTGGAACATGCCTGATCGCATTATCGATTAAATTAGTCAATACTTGTTCGATTCTGTCTGGATCCATCCGAAAGAAGCGTTCCTCTGTTTCGAGTTTGACAGACAGTTCAATCCCTTTTTCTTTTGTCAGTCCTTGAAACTTGCGGATCACTCTGTTTATATATGGTTTCAATTCGACGGACTCAAGGTTTAACAGGGTATGACCTGCTTGCATGCGGGCTAAATCAAGGAGTTCGTTGACGAGACGGCCCATTCGGAGAGACTCATCGTAAATGACTTTCGCCATTTCCTTTTTCTCTTCGTCCGTCTGGGCAATTTCATCCACTATCGCTTCACTATATCCTTGCAACAGCGAAATGGGAGTACGAAGTTCATGTGAAACATTTGCGATAAAATCTTCCCTCATTTTGTCGAGTTTTCTTTCCTCGGTCATGTCTCTTACTACGGCGACAGCCCCGCGGATGAAGCGTTTATTATAAAGAGGACTGACTATGATGACCCATGTTCTTCCCTGGGCTGAAATTTCGCCAACTTGTTCTTTCTCTGTATTAACTGCCAACAGGAACAGTTCCATCACTTCTGAGGGAACCGCATCTGAATTTTCTGATGCGAGCCCTTGCTCATAATACCAATTTCTAAGAAATATTTCAGCAGGAGGATTGGTAATCAAGATGGTTCCATCACGATTGAAGGTAATGACCCCATCCGCCATCGAGCTAAGAATGCTTGTTAGCTGTTCCTTTTCCTGGCTGAGGGCATTCATGTTGAATTTTAACTGTCGTCCCATTTGATTAAAGGCCGTGGCTAATTCCCCAATTTCATCATGAGTGAGAATCGGTACTTTTGTATCAAATTTCCCTCTGGCAACTTCAAAGGCAGCTTCCCTCATTTTTCTTAATGGAGAAGTAATTCTCGTTAACAGGAAGAAAGCAAAGATGGTTGTAAGTATGATAGCAACGCCAGCAGCTAGCAAAATGAATTTAGAAGTCAGTTTTGTCGTTTCTTCCATTACTGCCAGGGATTGATAAATAAAAACAGCACCGTTTTCTTTTTCTTGTTGATGAAGCGGTACTCCAATCATTAAATATTGAGTAGACCCTGCCTCGTTTGTATCATTTGGCAAGGAAGTGATCATATCAACTGTCTTATCTCTTTCGAAAACTAACGACAAATCTTTATCTGTTGTATAAAAAGAAATGGGTACATGAGTTGTTTCGTCGCTGCTGGGAGAATATAAATACGTATTTTGATCTTTGATGACCGTTACCTTTTCATTGTCATCAATGAGTTCCCAAGCGATCTCAAGAGCCAAAGCTTCTTCGTTACCAGGATGTTCTTTGAGCACCCTGGCGATTTTTTCAGCTGTGTGGATCATGTCTTTGCGGGTTTCATTAATATGATAGTTTTCAAAAAATTGCAACAAGGTTACTGTCAGAATGAACAATACGAATGAAACGAGCAATAGGATGGTAATCCATAGTTTTCCTACTACGCTTCTCCAAAACATCATTCATTGACTACCTCGAATTTGTAGCCTACCCCCCAGACGGTCACAATCATTTTTGCAGCCTGTTCGGATACTTTGTTCAGCTTCTCGCGCAGTCTTTTTACATGCGTATCTACCGTACGCAAATCACCAAAAAATTCGTAATGCCATACTTCCTTCAACAATTGTTCACGGTCAAATACCTTATCCGGTGTTTTTGATAGGAAATAAAGCAATTCATATTCCTTTGGTGTTAAACTGACTTCCTTGCCATCAGCTAAAACCCTATGAGCATCATTATCAATGGTTAAATGAGGGAAAACAATCACGTCTTTTGCAGTCGTTTCAGTCTGCAGATAACTTGTACTGGAAGAACGTCGCAACATCGCTTTGACTCGCAATACAACTTCGCGCGGACTGAATGGTTTAACAATGTAATCATCCGTACCGACCTCAAAGCCCTGTACTCTGTTTACTTCCTCTCCTTTTGCTGTAAGCATGATGACAGGCGTCGATTTCTTTTCGCGAAGGTCACGGCAAACTTCGATTCCATCTTTTCCTGGCATCATTAAATCAAGCAGGATGACATCGTAATCGTTTGCAAGTGATTTCGCTAGTGCCTCATTGCCATCTGCAGCTTCATCGATTATATAGTTTTCTCTTTCAAGATACATCTTCAATAATCTTCTGATTCTATCTTCATCATCGACAACTAAAATCTTCACTTCTTTTTCCATCAGGTATATCCCTCCTGCAATTATTTTACATAAACAAACGTGTTCTTACCATGTTTTTTTAAAAAAGGCCTTCACTTAAAACAGTGAAGGCTGTCATGAATTTGACACAATTTTACGATCCTGCATAAGAATGAAGACCCGCGATCACAAGGTTTACCGCTACAAGGTTGAACATAATAATAATAAAACCAATTACCGCCAGCCATGCTGATTTTTGCCCATGCCAGCCTTTTGAAAGCCGCAAATGAAGGAACGCTGCATAAAATAACCAGGTAATCAATGCCCACACCTCTTTTGGATCCCAGCCCCAGAATCTTGTCCAGGCAATTTGGGCCCAAATCATAGCAAAAATCAGCCCGCCGAGCGTAAAGACTGGGAAACCGATCAGCACGGAACGGTAGCCTATTTCATCCACAAGATCTAAATTAATATTCTTCGTCCACGGCTGAATGGCAGCAGCGACACGTTTGCGCAGGATGAGTCTTAAGAAACCATATAATACAATGCCCGCTCCAATCGACCAAATAACTGTATTTAATTTTCTTGCACTGATGATGGCAGGTGTTTTAAACAATGGCTCAAAACGACTCTGATCTGTCATTTCATACTGATAAGGCCCTACGAGAGCAGGGAGCGAATATTTCTCTGTATCGGGCTGTCCGTCTTTGTTTATATAGTTGAAGTTTACCGAATAATCGGTTGCAGCAAAATAGCTTGATACAAACACAAACCCGAGTGTACTGACTAATCCAAACAAGACAACCTCCAGCCAAATATTGCTTTTCGTTCTTTTTTGCTGGTCGACGCTTTTCACAAGATAAATCAAGCCGGCAGCAAAACTGACTGCCAAAATCGATTGACCAATTGCGGTAGTCGTAACATGAATATGAAGCCAATAACTTTGTAATGCAGGGATCAAGGGGGTGACATCCCTCGGAAACATGCTTCCATAAGCAATAATTAAAGCCGCTATTGGCAGTGTGAACAAGCCAAGCAAAGGCGTTTTATACATGAAATATATGAAGATGAAGGCACCTACTAGTGACATGCCAAAGAAGGTCGTAAACTCAAATAGATTGCTGACAGGTGCATGCCCGGATGCAATCCATCTTAAGATGAAAAATATCAGCTGAGACACGAATCCAGCAATTGTGATGATGATGCCAATCTTGGCCCATCTATTTGGACCAGCCTTTTTATCAGCATGTCTCTTGTCCTTGATCGCTCCTCCAAAAAACAAAATACCGACTAAATAGAGGATAAAAGCTGTAAACAAAAAATTAGAACTTAACTCAACCATTGTATTCCCTCCTACTCCTTTTTGTCTTCGGCTTCCTGGTCCTTTGGTGCATCGATTCCCGAATCAGCAAAGACTTCATCTAGCTCTCTCTTCAGACCATACCAATTTTTATTTGTGTGCGCAGCTGTCCAAATCTGGCCATTTATTCTTCTTATCCATAGGCGGCGATGGTTCCAGTACGCACCCTGGACGACACCGATCATGAAGATCAGTCCTCCAAGCCCGATTATCCATAGTGTATAGTCTTTTCTGACAGTCAGTGCTGTTACATTCTTTGTTTCGATTCCTGCGAAGGTCATTTTGTAATCATTTTCTCCCAAAGGCTCAAGATTCTGCCTAATTGCGACGAAACTAACTTCGCCATCGGGCTTATCGGGAGTGATCATGTTGAAAATGAAGGCAGGATTATTTGGAACACGTGATTTCGTCGCAGGCTCTCCGTCTTCATTAAACTCAAAGTCCGGGAAATAGCTCATTACTTCCACTTTGTACCCTTTTCCTAAGTCATAGCTCATTTTGGGATCGTATAAATCTACTACAAGATCGCCAAATTGCTCTTTTGTCTGTTTATTCTCCAGCTTGAATGCCATTTTGCTCATTTCCCCAAGCTTATAATCGACTTGATATAAGGCGTAACCATCTATTTTCAAAGGTTTATTAACCTGGATGGACTGATCGCGTACCTTTTCAAGTTTTGGGGTTTCACCAGGAATTATGTCCCCCTGCCGTTCGTAAAGAGTCGCATTCGTCTGATAGTTTTTCACGACTGTGCCAACCTTACTAATAGCATCCTTAAAGACTTTTTCATCCTTATCCTTATCATATACTTCGAAAATAAATTGATTGTTTTTCAAATAATAGCGGCCTTCCGTACCAGGAATCGATTTCGTCTCGCCATCCCTCAACCAAAGAATTTCATCTACATACATTCCCGGAACGAAGCGAAGCATGCCGCCTATTAAAAAAATGATCAGGCCAAGGTGGTTAACATAGGGACCCCATCTGGAGAAACGGTTTTTTTCTGCAAGGAGATCCCCATCTTCCTCTCGCAGTTTGTATCTCTTTTTTGCTAACTTGGCTTTGATTTTCGCCGATGCTTCCTCGGGCAATTCAGCATCTGACACATGGAACATCCGCTGGCGTTTCAAGAAACTCTCATGTCTTTTTACTCGTTGGTTTTTAAGGGATCTATATAATGGGACAACTCTGTCCAGACTGGCAATAACAAGTGAAATGCCAAGAGCCGCAATTAGGATTAAATACCACCAGGAACTGTATAGATTATGGAATCCAAGATCATAATATAGTTTTCCCAGCCAGCCATACTTTTCGCCATAGTATTCTGATGCTGGCAAAAGCGGTGGAATGTACATTTCCTGTGGAAAAATCGTTCCTAATGAAGATGCGATCAAGAGGATAATGATTAGCGATACCCCCACTTTCACGGAGGAAAAGAAATTCCATATCTTATCAATTATCGTCTTGTTATACGTTTGTGAACGACGGGCACTTCCCTCATAGCGCATGTCAATAAGCTGCTTTTCTTTCTCGTTGTCCTCCAGCAATCTTCCGCAAGACTCACAAAGGATCGTTCCCTGCGGATTGACATGGCCGCACTCACATTTTACTTCTTTCATGCTAAAAACTCCCTGTTCCCCTTACTTTAAGGTTTAATCTGTTCCATGAATGCACGGACTGTTTCTTCCGTTAATTCCCCGGTATGAATTCTCACTACATTGCCTTCCTTGTCAATCAGAAAAGTAATCGGCAGCGGATTGATTCCGTATGTTGACTGGACTGCTCCATCGTCAATCATCACAGGAAAATTCAGTCCTTTTCGATCGATAAATCTGTTGACAACCAGGTCTGTTTCACCGGAATCAATCGCCAGCACCTGTACCCCCTGATCCTTGAACTGCTGGTACTGATTTTCAATATAAGGCATTTCCCTTTCGCAAGGTTTGCACCAGGTTGCCCAGAAGTTCAGGAACACCCCTTGTCCCTTATATTCTGACAGCCTATGCTTATTGCCTTCCATATCAACAAGGACAAAATCTGGAGCAGGTTCTCCAACGACGATTTTATTATTCTTATCCTTATTCATGTTTGCATATAATGTATATCCGACAGCCAAAGCCATTACGACGAGAATGATTGTCCGAGTGATAAGTCGTTTTTTCTTCATTCCCCTATCCCCCCATGTTTTTCTCCTTTATTATAACATTCTACCTATTTTTATGTTGAAAAGTCATGACTTTTTCATTGCCAAAACACGAAGCTGTTTTACTTCATGATGGGTAAGCTCTCTTATTTCTCCCGTTCTCAGACCATTCAAAGTAAGAAATCCATACTTTTCACGTTTTAGTTTCAAAACAGGATGGCCAATTGCCTCGAACATTCGTCTGACCTGCCTATTTCTTCCCTCATGAATCGTAATTTCGACAATTGCTGTATCTTTCCTTTTATCGACATTCAGCAACTTGGTTTTTGCCGGAGCCGTTTTGCCATCTTCTAGCATTACGCCTCGTGCCAGGCTTATCAACTTTTCTCGAGACGGAATTCCTTTCACCTTTGCAACATAAACCTTGTCAATTTCATTGCTCGGATGCATAAGCCAATTGGCAAACTCTCCGTCGTTCGTCAACAAAAGTAAGCCTGATGTATCATAATCCAGCCTACCAACAGGATATATCCGCTGTTCAACTTTCCGGAAAAAGTCGGTCACCACTTTTCGCCCTTTGTCATCCTCGACACTCGAAATAACGCCGCGAGGTTTATAGAACAAGAAATATACCGGTTCTTCTCCTTCAATCTTTACTCCATCCACTTCGACTTGATCAGAGGAAGTCACCTTGCGGCCGAGTTCTTTGACTACGTTGCCATTCACCTTAACCCTGCCTTCGAGGATCATTTCCTCTGCTTTTCTTCTCGATGCTATCCCTGCGTGTGCAATCACTTTTTGCAGTCGTTCCATTGAAGGTCACTCCTAATTAAGATCAATTACCTTTCGTATTCAACTATCTATCCTTATGAATTATGACATAACTTTCTCTTATTTCAAAGTAAGCAATGGTATAAAAAGCATAAAATAAATCAATAAAATTTATTAATCTTTAACATTCGTTTTCTTCAACTCTTTAAAAAAGAAGAAGCTGCCTTTAAAACGGCAGCTTCTTCTTTTTCTCGGTCGTGATGAACACCTAGTGAAACACCGTCCTTGTTTAGTCAAGTATTGTTCATTTCGGGAACATTAAGGTGACAACAATGATCGCTGTTACAATTGCTACTGCGTCCGCTAGCAAGCCGACTTTGAGTGCATCGCCCATCTTTTTGATTCCGACTGCCCCGAAATAAACGGTAAGGACATAAAAGGTCGTGTCCGTACTTCCCTGTAGCGTGGAAGCAAGGGTACCAATAAACGAGTCCGGTCCATGGACACTAATCAGGTCGCTCGTAATTCCCAGTGCAGCTGTCCCCGATATCGGCCTGATCAAAGCAAGCGGGACAATTTCCGCGGGAATTCCCACAATCTCCAAGCTTGGACGAATCCAATTCACCAGGACATCAAGTGCCCCCGATGCCCTAAAGACGGCAATGGCAACCATCATCCCTACAAGAAACGGCATGAGCGACACAGCCAATTTGATCCCTTCTTTACCGCCTTCCGTAAAACTTTCATACGTTGGAACTTTTTTATACGTTCCATACATCAGAATAAAAGCGATCAAGACAGGAATGAACCATAGTGATATCGCAGAAACAATTTCCATTTTAATTTACCCCTTTTTGCTTCGTCTATAGTGAAAAAATTTATCAATCAGCACCGCTGCAACTGCTGAAACTGCGGTTGCCACAAGGGTCGGCCCAACGATTTCAGTTGGATTTTCGGAATGATAATTCATCCTGATAGAAATAACTGTTGTCGGGATGAACGTGATACTTGCGGTATTTATCGCGAGGAAGGTGATCATGGAACGACTGACTTCGTTTTTTCCTCCATTCAAGTCTTTCAGTTCTTCCATTGCTTTGATTCCTAGAGGTGTTGCTGCATTCCCAAGTCCAAACATGTTTGCGATCATGTTTGACAAAATATAACCCATGGCAGGATGACTGGAAGGCACTTCTGGAAACAGCTTGGAGATGAAAGGCTTAAATAAGCTGGAGAGTTTAGACAATAATCCTGCATCCTCCGCGATCCTCATCATTCCTAACCAGAAAACAAGGATGCTGATCAAGCCAATGCTGATCGTTACCGCCTCCTTTGCCCCTGAAAAGACCGCTTCGTTCACCTCTGTCATTGTGCCATTGATCATCGCAAATCCAAAACCGATTAAAATCATTGCCGCCCAAATATAGTTAACCATGGTCTTTGACCCCGGCTATTAAGGTGAAAATATCTTTAAAAAAATCAAAAAAAGACTTGTTCTCTTTTTCTGCCCTTTGGTAATACACTGGCAAACTGCCAATCTGTTTATCTTTAAGGTATACATTAGCCCGGCCGACAATCTGCTGACTCGGCAAAGCGCGGTTTGACTGTCCTGGTTTTTTTAATTGATATTCTATCCTCACTAGCTTTTCTTCTTCTGAAGTTAACGGATAAACAAAGGAATGGTCCAAATAAACTTTATTTTTAAAGGCAGAGTCCTTGACTCCATCCACTTTTCCTTTCGAAAGAATTTCTGCGATATCATAATCGGAATATGTCGTTTCAAACATCTGAATATGGTCGTTCCAATCGTCGGGGGCATTGAGTGTGACGGCGATCATTGCGAAATCGCCCTTTTTTGCAGTAGATACTAGCGTCCTATTCGCCCTTTTTGTGTAACCAGTTTTCCCTCCGGTACTATATTTGTATTTTTCTGTAAGGAGCCTGTTCTTATTTTCCCATACCCTATCCCAGGTTTCTGTTGGATTAGGAGCCCTGTGAACCTTTGTTGCCGTGATCTTCTTGTATGTTTCATTGTTCATCGCATAACGCGTCAATAATGCCATATCATAAGCAGTTGATACATGGTTTTCATGATCATCGAGACCATGCGGATTGGCAAAATGAGTATCAATCATCCCGAGTTGCTGTGCTTTCTCATTCATCATGTATACGAACCCATCGACGCTGCCTCCCACATGTTCCGCAATTGCGACTGCCGCGTCATTCCCTGATCTAAGCATCAGCCCATACACAAGGTCTTCCAGTCTGATTTTTTCACCAGGTTTTAAATAAATCGACGATCCCTCCGTCTGAACTGCCTGATCACTTACTTTCACCATTTCATCTAGTTTCCCAGATTCGATCGCCAGAATTGCTGTCATGATTTTTGTAATACTGGCAATCCTGCTCACCTTGTGAGCATCTTTTTCGAATAAGACTCTTCCTGATTCCTGTTCCACTAAAATAGCACTCTGGGCACTTACGGAAACAGAGGCCTGGACTGTTCCGGGAATGCTGCAGATCAACAAAGTGACGATCACTACTAGTTTCACCCAAATCCTTTTCATTGATTGACCCTCGTCTCCTTTAGCAGTTTGTACAAGTTTATGCAGGACAAGGTATGTTATGACATCTGTTTTACCGTGTGTAGCCCATACTCTGCCACATCTGGGAAATAAAAAAGGAACAGCTGGGTTGGCTGTTCCTTTGAGGGGTATTATCTTGATTGAAGCATTTTTGTCCGGTAATCTGTTTCATAGTATTCTAGTTCTTCTCGGATTCCCTGGAAGCCGCTTTCCAGGCTGATGAGCAAGTTGCTTAGCACAGGTGCGACTGGCTCCCTGAACTTGATGGCATTCTTGCCGGTATAAGCGGATCGACTATCTTCATACCAGGCATCGTTTTTTGGAGAAAAGAATTCTTCGATGCACTGATAATAGATCCTGTATAATGTCTTTTCTGCTGCTGGTTTGGAAAAAACTTCGGCTTGCAGGATTACCTTGCAGGCATCTAGCCCTTCTTCACAATAAACCGCAAGCTTTCGGAGACTGGAGAGGATGGTTTTATAGTATTCCTCCTCTGCCGGCTGTTCTTGGTGTAACCCCTCTAAAGTCGTTCCGTTTAGAAAGCTCTCGAGCGTAACGACCGTGGTGGTCAAGAACTTACTTACGTCTTCAATTTGCGTTTTTACGATTGTATTGCTCAAAATGACACCCCCATTGTTTTTTTTACCGCATCTTTTATAGGTAAGGTAATGACGTCCCAAGAATTCTCATTACACTTCATTTTTATGCACCGGCTGGATAATAAAATCTAGTGGAGAACGAACCTCATATGAGCCTTTTTGCTCAATGCCCTCATATATTCCAGGGATTTTACTGAAATCAAGGCCTTTGAAAAGATTTGCGAACGATTTTTGTTCACTAATATATACCCTTTTACGGTGTCTGTACTCCGGATTCTTCAAAAGTGCTGCCAGTGCCACCAGATCCTTCATATATATTTCCTTCGTACTGGCTTTAAAAACTGGGTTTTCAGTGAATGGAGGAATGCTTCCAACCAGCTCATCGAAATACCTTACATACAATACGTATAAAGTTTTTTCTCTTCCTTCTTCTACAAAGGTGACTTCGCTGCGGTTGAAAAAATCCTCTGAAGTGTTCGATTGTTCCTTTTCTAGCTCATAACCAACACATTGCTTTATAAGCATGGTTAACCTCCCGTCGGACATTCATTCTTACATCCTTATGTAGCAAGAATCGTATAAATGGCTGATCAGTTTGCACTTTCTGAATGATTATTTCGATTTTATCATAATTTCTAAACTTTGTGCACATACTATTCATCTATCTTCATTGTTTCCTGGATTTTCTCGAAAAACAGATCGGCATCCTCCTGCAAATCATCTTCTTCCATACTTTCTGGCAGAGGCGGAAGCTCGTTTATGTTTTTCAAACCGAAGTAATCGAGGAATTCCTTTGTTGTGCCATACAAAAAGGCACGTCCGGTTCCTTCTGCTCTTCCAATTTCCTTGATCAGGGCGCGGGAAGAAAGCGTATGAAGCGGCCTCTCGGTTTTTACTCCGCGAATTTCTTCAATTTCGGTGCGAGTAATCGGCTGTTTATAGGCAACAATCGCTAGAGTTTCTAGCGCTGCCTGGGATAAATGTGCGGTACCTGGTGATTCAACTAACTTTTTGAGATATTCAGCATGTTCTTTCTTTGTTGCAAGCTGATATACTCCTGCGAGTTGGACAATAGTAATACCGCGATGTTCATCCTGGTCATAGTCACGCTGCATTTCGGCAAGGATTGTATTGGCCTGGATTTCCTCGATCTCCAGCACAGAAGTAATTTGCTTTAGGCTTAAGCCTTCATCTCCAGCAGCAAACAACAGACTCTCCAGTATTCCCTTCCACTTTTCAATTTCCAATGCATTACTCCTTTCTGGCTGTCATATAAATTTCAGCAAAGTTTTGCTCCTGCTCCACATCGATTTCTCTTCGTTTGATCAACTCAAGGATTGCCAGGAAGGTAACGACAATATGCTCCCGATCGGGTTCAGGGAATAACTCATTGAATTTTTTCTTCGTTCCATTTTCTTTCAAAAATGCCAAAATCTCGATCATTCTTTTTTCAATCGTTATTTCCTGCCGCATGATCTTGGTGGACATCGGTCTTTGAAGCTTTTTCCTCCTTAATAGCTTTTGAAAAGCACTTAACATATCATACAAAGAGACCTCAAGATCGACGTTTTCGTTCCTGCTATCCTTAGCATACTCAGATAGATCACATGGAGGTTTCGTATACATGAGTCCTCTTTCCTCTTCAAGCGACTTTAACTCACTGGCAGCCTCTTTGAACTTTTTATATTCAATCAATTTCTCGACAAGCTCGTTTCGAGGATCTTCTTCCTCACCGAATTCAAATTCCTCGTCTAGTTCCTCTTCATGATTTGGAAGCAGCATTTTGCTTTTGATTGCTAAAAGCGTTGCTGCCATTACCAGATACTCACTCGCGACATCCAACTGCAATTCCTTCATCGCATGAATATACCTCATATATTGTTCTATGATTTCTGCTACCGGGATATCGTAAATATCAATTTCCAAAGTTTGGATCAAGTGCAGAAGTAAATCCAACGGACCTTCAAAGGCCTCTATTTTTACGTTATATTGCATCATTTCTCACCAATATCCCTAATTTGAACTGCCCATCATTTTATAAGTATAGTAGATTCACCACCTGTTATCCATCCTAAAGTTAGAGAAACTACAGGAAGAAATCCTCAAACGCCCAAACCATTTTCTTTGATGCTGCATACGCTAAAAATGTATAGTAGGCTATTTCACTATTAGGAGGTATTTTACATGTCTGAAGGTAAAGGCTATGGCTACGGAGCGGGATTTGCTTTAATTGTCGTGCTTTTCATATTGCTGATCATCGTCGGAGCAGCTTGGTTATAAGAAGAACAAAAAGCGCAAGCGCCTTTTGAACAGCCCAGGGAACGTCCGGCAGTTGCCGGGCGTTTTCCTACCTTCATTGCTTTTTGATGCTACGAACAGGGAGAATTATGCTAAGCTATTGTTAATGATTGGGGGGATTTCATGACTAAGTATCCAGCATCCTATATACAATATCTCGTCCATTTCCATGGCGACAGGGATTACTTTGAATGCCATGAAATTTTGGAGGAATATTGGAAAGCTACAGACACCAACAATAAAAGATCGATCTGGGTTGCATTGATATTGCTGGCTGTATCCACTTATCACCATCGCCGGAAAAACTTTTCAGGGGCATTAAGAACTTTAAATAAGGCAATGGAAATTTTTTCTGCAGACAGGACGGCTATCCGCCTGTTAGGAATCGATCCTGAACGATTGAACGTAACTCTCGGGAAAAGAAAAAATAGGATACTCAACAAGATACCATATACTAGTTTCCAATTGCCGATAATTGACGCCGAACTGAAAAAACTTTGCCTTGAAGAATGCAAACAAAATGGCTTCACCTGGGGAAAAACTAGCGAAATGGACAATCTCGACTTGATCCACAGGCATTCAGCAAGGGATCGAAGCGAAATAATATCCGAACGAATAATGGCTTTAGAAGCAAGAAAGAACAGGTAATGTCTCTAAAAAAAGAAAAGGCAGGGATTTAGCATCCACTGCCTCCAATACTATGATCTTCCTTGCTGCATTTTTCAAAAAAAGATGCTGTTTCATCATTGGCGATTGTTGTCCATTCTGGGAACATCTCCTGCAAAGCATTGACCATGCGTCTTCCAATTCCTTGGTGTCGATGAGATGGGTTCACCGAAATGTGTTGAAGCTGCATCCTTTTATCCTCAGCGAAATGAACACCTAAAAGCCCGATGATGTCTTCGCCTTCCTTCCATAAGAACAGCTGCCACGACTCCTCTGTTTCATAATTCTTCATCGTCTGCTGCAATTTTTTTAAATCCTTCTCATTTGGCATGAAAGATAACAAGCCCATCGCAATCTTTTCAAATGCCTTTTTATAGCGAATTAACATACATATCCCTCATTGTGGTTTGACAGTAATAAATGATATCACTCTATTTTTTCCATTTTCCAACAGTTTTAAACCTTCGCCCCTCGTGGGCAAGCACTGTATATTCAAATGGTTTTTCCCATGTTGATATCATATGTTTTTCGGCATTTTTTGGTTCTTATCTAACTTGAACTGATATAATCATACATAATCTGTGCCGATACTTCAAATTTTTTCTCACCTATTGCCCTGGCACAATAAAAAACCAGTAATAGGCTCCCCAGCCAATAGATAATAATAGAATCAACAGAAATAACAGCCAGTTATTTTTTTTCATCTAGAACCTCCAATCTGTTTCTTTCTAAAACAGCTAATGGAAAGCTAAAAAAGCTGCGAAATGCAGCTTTTTTAGCTTTTGACCTTTTCTTTAAGCGGAAGATCTAATTTTACCATATCCTCATATGTTTCGCGGCGGACAATAAGGGTCTCTTTTGAATCCTCGAGAAATACGACTGCAGGTCTTGGGATTCGGTTATAATTGTTTGACATGGAATAGCCATATGCTCCCGTACAAAAAACAGCTAAAACATCTTGACTACCAGACTTTGGAAGCGGAAGATCCCAGATGAGCATATCCCCTGATTCACAGCATTTTCCGGCAATGGAAACTGTCTCCTCAGGTTGGTCCAGCACTCTATTTGCAAGCACAGCCTCGTATTTGGCTTGATACAATGCCGGACGAATATTGTCACTCATTCCGCCATCGATCGCGACATACTTGCGAACATTCGGAATATCTTTGCTTGAGCCTATTCGGTAAAGGGTGGTTCCAGCATCTCCAACAAGGGAGCGTCCTGGCTCAATCCAGATTTCCGGCAGCTTCATTGAATAAAGGGAAGCCTGCTTTTTCACCTCGGCAATGATTTCTTCTACATATTGTGCTGCTGGAATCGGGTCATCTTCATCCGTATACCGGATCCCAAATCCACCGCCAAGATTTAAGACAGTGGATTCGAAAGACATATCTTTTTTCCATTGCTGCAACTTTTCGAAGATTTTTTGAGTAGCAAGAATGAATCCTGTTGTTTCAAATATTTGGGAACCTATATGGCAATGCAATCCAAGCACCTCCATCAGGTTTGCTTCAAGAGCAAGGCGCATCGCCTCGTCAGCCTGTCCATTCTGTAAATCAAAGCCGAATTTAGAATCTTCCTGGCCTGTTAAAATATAGTCGTGAGTATGTGCTTCTATTCCTGGTGTCACTCGTAATAAAATTTTGGTAGTCTTGTTCTTTTCCTTACAAACTTCCTTCAGCATCTCAAGCTCATAAAAATTGTCGACCACTATGCAGCCAATATTGTGCTCGATCGCCATGACCAGCTCTTCATAGCTTTTATTATTTCCATGAAAATGAATTTTCTCCATCGGAAATCCAGCTGTTAGCGCAGTATACAATTCCCCGCCTGAAACGACATCAAGAGAGAGATGTTCTTCTGCAGCCAATTGCACCATCGCCACTGTTGAAAAAGCTTTGCTCGCATATGCTACTTGTGCTGTTATGCCCGCATTCTCAAAAGTTCTTTTAAAAGCTCTTGCGCGATCTCTGATCAAAGCTACATCATAAATATAAAGCGGAGTTCCATATTTTTCAGCCAATTGAACTGTATCCACACCGCCAATCTCCAAATGTCCCAGTTTGTTCGTTTTTGCCGTTCCATGAAATTGCATTTTATCTCCTCATCTCATGCCGAAATTGATCCTAAACGCTTTTCATTCCTTTAGTACCAAAAAGACAGCTCAGTTGATGAACTGTCTATTTGTTTTTCCCTTTATTTCTTTCGTAAATTAAAAACACTTTATCATAATTAACGGCAACGCGCAATCGTCCAGTCAAGAGTTCGTAGGCTGTTTGTAGCGATTTCTCGCATGAACAATACTAGGACGGATTTTTGAGCCAGGAACGGCCCTTCTGATCATTATTTGCATAAAAGCCATTGGATGGAAAGGGATAAATGGCCACAAGTAAGGAGTGTTCAACGATTTTATATGGGCTAAAAATAAGAGCCAAACTGTTGTGCCTATCATAAAACCTGGAACATGGAATATGGCTGTGACGATCAGCAGGAATACTCGTCCTATCTTGTTCGCAACACTCAGTTCATAACTAGGTGTGGCATAAGTACCTATTGAAGCTACAGCTACATAAAGGATTACTTCGGGTACAAACATACCGACATCAATGGCAATCTGTCCAATCAGGACGGCAGCGATTAAACCCATTGCTGTAGAAAGTGGTGTCGGCGTATGGATGGCAGCCATTCTCAGAAATTCAATGCCGATATCCGCCATCATGATCTGCAGGAAGACTGGTATATTGGAATCTTCATTAGGTCCAATGAAAGATATTTCTTTTGGCAGCAAGTCAGGATTCTGGACGAATAGATACCATAATGGCAAAAGGAGAATCGAGAGAAGGACGCCCAGGAATCTCACCCATCGTACCATTGTACCGACTGCCGGTGATTGTCGGTACTCTTCGGCATGTTGAAGATGATGAAAATAAGTTGTTGGCGTGATGATGACACTTGGGGAAGTGTCGACATAAATAAGAATATGTCCTTCGAGCAAATGGGTAGCGGCGACATCGGCTCTTTCTGTATACCTGACGAGCGGATAAGGATTATAGCCTTGCTTTACAAGGAATTCTTCAATTGTTTTATCAGCCATCGTAATCCCATCGATTTTAATCGTATTTAGTTCTTTTTTAATCGCATCAATCATTCCCGGATTGGCAATATCTTTAATATATCCCAAGGCAACATCCGCCTTAGACCTTTCGCCAATCTTCATCATCTCGAAACGAAGGTTTTCATCTCTGATCCTTCGTCGGGTTAACGCCGTATTAACGATGATATTTTCAACAAAACCATCACGCGACCCGCGAACTACCTTTTCTGTATCTGGTTCTTGTGGCTGTCTACCCGGATAACTTCTGACATCCACGACCAATCCGGTTGCTTCCCCTTCAACGATAATTACAATAAGACCGGTAAGGACCTGATCGACGAGTTCATCCATTGTTTTGATTTTTTCAACAGATTGATTGGTAATTCTGTTTTCAACTATTGCCTGTAAATGGGAAGAAAGCCTCTCATTGTCATTAATATCCACTAACTCTTCAAGCATTTGTACAATAAAGTTAGTATCACACAATCCGTTAACATAGTATAAGTGAACATTCCTTTTTAAAATCTTCAACTTCCGGACACCCAGATCAAAGCTAGTCCCGAGTCCAACCCTTTCTTTCATATATCGTTCAGCTTCGTCCAACGAAAGCGGGATTGGGTGCTTGTCATTTTTCTTTGGCATAGAATCCGCTCCTTTCTAGGATGATTTCCACTGCTTTCTTTGTGATAGGGGAACCTATTTTATAATGATCACGCCTGGCCATTTTGCCGATATCGCCTATGCCGATGATCAAAGGGACTGTGAGCTTGTCCAGACAATAGACTGTATCTCCATTAATCCTGCCCATTTCCAATTCCGGAAGTCCATGTTTATCGACCCCAAAGGGAGTGAGTTCCCCATCCCGATCGATGCAGAAATCCACTCGGCTCCATTCCTCCATATGTGTTTTCGAGGCTACTGCGAGAACACCGAGCACCTGGATGTCCTCATGCTCTGCTACATATTTAAGCGCCTTTTCTCCTGCTCCTTCTCCGAGATAGCCGCTATCATCAAACATGACCAGTACTGGGTCCTTGACGGCTTTTTTGATTAACTTTACGAGGTGAGGGCCAGAAAGGACGGATGGATTTCCTTGTGACAGAGAGATGCATCGTCCGTCAATATCGGCAGCTACTTGCTCAACAGCTCGCCGTGCATAATCATCACCATCTGTAATGAGAATAACCTTCCTTTTTTCGGCCATTATTTGCCGTCCTTTCTCGTACCTCTTTTTTTATCGTCCAACAAAGTATATCCAGTGAAACAATGAACCGAATACTTTCCCGAGCACAATAGCCATTAACAGCGTCTCGAGCTTATCATCGACACGAACCCTTTTTGCGAGAATCGGCAGCACGTTCAGTACCTCTGTTAACGCAGCGGCCATCATCCCGACAAATATGCCCCCAGTAAGTCCAAGCGGGATGGTAACATAAGGAGATAAGTGTAATTCAGGGTCCCTTAAACTACCTGCTGTTCCTAGCAAGGCACCAAAAACTACGGCCCATTCATACCAGGCGATCAGCTTCATCGTCTTTGTCAACTGCGTTAGCCTTGGAATTACTCCAAGAACGGATAAGAAAGCAACAAAACCCGCGCCAACTGCAAGCCCGCTAGCAAGACCAATCATGATAATGAACAAGATGTTAATCGTCATCAATATGTTTCACACTTTCCTTGTTTTCATACAAAATGACATATTGATCAAGCGATTGCTGATAATTAAACATTTCAACCTCGAGCGGACTTGGCTCTTCATTGAGGCGCTTTTTAAAAACATGGTTAAAAAACAGAATCATGCCAACACCAATGCCGATGGAATAAGGAATTTGGAATAATAGCGGCTTCTCGACTTCTTTCCCCGTCATGATAAAATAGAGCCTCTTATGCACCGTTTGCATGCTGACATCTTCGTGGAAATTCATGATCGTTAAGGCTGCTCCGAAAAATAGCAAAATCCAAACCAGGATGAAAAACGGGATCGACATCCCTTTCTTCTTGTAAATCACTTCAATAATTGTTTGGGCGGGCCCAATAGCTTGAACTTCATAATCTGGATAGATTGCTGTAATGAAATGAATGACCTTCATGACATCAATAATATGGATATGATCCTTAGGCGAGACCCTTTTTACTTCAAGCACTGTAAGGTCTTGATAGATAGTTTCGCTGGCTATGATCTGAGCAATATCCTTTAATAAAAGGATTTCCTCTGGCTTGACCTGCACACGATTCCGCATGCGGATATAAATCGTTTTTTCCATCAGAATCACTTCCAACACATTGATTTCCTCGTATATTTAGTATGTATTGCCGGGCGCTTTTCATGATGTCCAATAATTGGTTAAGCTGGGGTGCTTGATAGATCGGGGATTTTTATTTTAGTTGAGGCATTTGCCTGGATTGTTGGTGATACTTTTTCCGAAATATGGTTTTTCGGTGTACCAATTGGGGTTATTGGTGACTCACTTTTCCAGTTACTAGTGTTTCGGTGCTCCAATCGGGGTATTGGTGTACTGTTTTCCCAGTTACTGGTGTTTTAGTGATCCAATCAGCTCTATTGGTGTACTGTTTTCCCAGTTACTGGTGTTTTAGTGCTCCAATCGGGGTTATTGGTGACTCGAATTACCAGTTATTGGTGTTTTAATGCACCAATTGCCTTTATTGGTGTACTGTTTTCCCAGTTACTGGTGTTTTAGTGCACCAATCGCCTTTATTGGTGTACTGTTTTCCCAGTTACTGGTGTTTTAGTGCTCCAATCAGCTCTATTGGTGTACTGTTTTCCCAGTTACTGGTGTTTCAGTGCTCCAATCGGGGTTATTGGTGACTCGAATTACCAGTTACTGGTGTTTTAGTGCTTCAATCAGCTCTATTGGTGTACTGTTTTCCCAGTTACTGGTGTTTCAAGGCACCAATCAGCTCTATTGGTGACCTCTTTTTCCAAATTACGGTGTTTTAGGTCACCAATCGGCTGCATTGGTGACCTCTTTCTCTAAGATTCTCTGTTTTTGGTCACCAATCCGTCCAAATCAAGGAAATTAAATGTGGATTACAGAAAAAACAAAAAGCCATATGGATTCAAAGATCCATACGGCCTTTCATTTGCTGCAGTATTTTTTTTTCGAGCCGTGAAACTTGGACTTGAGAGATACCTAGCCGGACTGCGACTTCTGACTGAGTTTGATCTTTATAATACCGCAAATATACAATTAGCTTTTCCCGTTCTTCCAGTTCGTTTATAGCCTCTTTTAACGCAATTTTATCGAACCAGCGGCCTTCTTCCCCATTATCGATCTGGTCGAGCAGAGTAATGGGATCGCCGTCATTTTCATAGACAGTTTCATGGATGGAAGCGGGACTTCGGCTTGCCTCCTGGGCCATGACTACATCTTCTGGTGATAATTCGAGATAATCGGCGATTTCATTAACGGTAGGAACCCTGCCAAATGTTTTGGAAAGCTCGTCTTTTGCCTTCCTGATTTTATTGCCGGTCTCTTTAAGCGACCTGCTTACCTTTACGGACCCGTCATCTCTGATGAAACGCTGAATTTCACCAATGATCATTGGAACTGCATAGGTTGAAAATTTTACGTCGTACGACAGGTCAAATTTATCAACTGACTTTAAGAGGCCAATACTGCCAATTTGAAACAGATCATCTGGCTCATACCCTCTGTTGAGAAAACGCTGGACGACGGACCAGACGAGTCGCATGTTCTTCTGGACAATCAAATCCCTTGCAGCCTGGTCTCCTTGCTGGCTTCTCAAAATCAGTTCCTTGACTTCGTTGTCCTTAAGATAGGTTTGGCTATTGTCTTTTTTTACCTCCACATCCATCGGCAAAACTCCCTTAATTGCACAGTGCTTTGCTCTTTGACAGGTGCTTTTTCAAACGAATCTCTGTCCCAAAGCCGGGCTCTGATCTCACTTGTACTTCATCCATAAAATTTTCCATTATCGTAAAGCCCATACCTGACCGTTCCAGCTCTGGCTTTGATGTATAAAGTGGCTGCATGGCTTCATCGATATCGGTAATTCCTATTCCTTCATCTTTTATCAGCATTTCGATCGAACTATCCTTGAGTAATACAGAAATAAATACCTTTCCGTCTGGATCACTCTCATATCCATGGATGATCGCATTTGTTACCGCTTCAGATACGACTGTCTTGATTTCTGTCAATTCGTCCATTGTCGGATCCAGCTGCGCAATGAAGGCCGCGACGGTTACGCGGGCAAAGGATTCGTTTTGACTTAACGCACTAAAATACAAATTCATTTCATTCTTCATGGATCATGCAACCCCCAATCTCTCTAATGCAAATTCTTCCGTCGGATCAAGACGGATGATCTTGAATAAACCCGACATATCAAATAACCGTTTGATTGGCGGCGAGATTGCGCAAACAACCATTTCTCCATGAAGCTGTTTAATTTGTTTATATCTTCCCAAGATTACACCCAGTCCCGAACTATCCATAAAGGTGAGATGTTCGAGGTTCATGACAATATGGCGGATTCCTTCGTTCTCAATGGCTTTTGTTGCCTGCTCGCGAAGCTCGTCTGCGGTGTGATGATCCAATTCACCACTAATCCGAATTAGTAAGACATCCTGCTTCACTTTCATATCAATGTTAAGACTCACTATCCAAAGCCTCCTTATCTGGTATAGTGAGTCAATTTCTCCATTGATTCAGTCAATTCCTTCTTCCGAACAAAACTAGTGGCCATTCGCTAAAACTAGTTGGAATATTAGCCTTTTCGACACTGCCATTATTTTTCGCTTCCCGCCCTGGTGAACATTCCGAATGAACGCTTATACAGGGTCCACCAGCTTGCTTCTTTTACTTTGGTATCCGCTACAAGCGAGGTTTCCGCTACGGTTTCACCATTTTTCACAAGCTTCAAGGTTCCAACTTTGTCACCTTTTTCGACAGGAGCTTTCAGACTTTTGTTCAGTGTGATCTGCTGTTTGACGTCCTTAATGTCAGCTCCTTTTTTGGTAAGAAGGGATACACTCTCAGATGTGACCGCGTTAACTGTCTTTTTGTCCCCTTTGCTAATTACCGCTTTCCCTAGCGGGTGATCTTTCTTGAACATTGGATGTGTTTGATACTGGCTGAATGCATAGTCGAGCATTTTGGTCACTTGGGCATTCCTTGCCTTGGAGGTCGGGGCTCCGAACACGACTGCAATCGCACGCATGCCATCCTTTTGTGCGGTTGCTGTCAGACAATATTTCGCTTCATTAGTGAAGCCGGTTTTCAAGCCATCCACCCCCGGGTAAAAACGAACAAGCTTATTGGTGTTGACCAGCCAAAATTTCTTATCTGTATCCTCACGAAGATAATCTTCATACGCACCAGTATACTTGGTGATTTTTTCGTACTTTAGCAGTTCTTTTGCCATCATCGCCATATCATAGGAAGAGCTATAGTGGCCATCAACAGGCAAACCCGTTGTATTTTTAAAAAAAGTATCTTTCAAGCCAAGTTCCTTGACCTTCTCATTCATCATTTTCACGAATGCCTCTTCCGTCCCCCCGATGCGCTCAGCCATCGCGACCGCGGCATCGTTTCCTGAACCGATGGCGATCCCTTTTAGCAATTGCTCCACTGTCATTTCTTCTCCTGGTTCCAGGAAGATTTGTGAGCCTCCCATGGAAGCAGCGTATTCGCTTGCCCGGACTTTTTCGTCCATTTTCAGTCTTCCTTCATCCAGTGCTTCCATGATTAATAGCATTGTCATGATTTTTGTCATGCTGGCTGGCGGTAGCTTTTCATGACTATTCTTATCAAACAAGACTTGTCCGGTATCACGCTCAATTAAAATAGCGGAACTAGCATTGTTCGCCAGTCCTTGGTCTCCTTCATTCGCATATCCTTTTGGGGATATAAACGCAATGCCGATCATAAAAACAAGCAGGAAACTCGTAAGCTTTTTCAAATTCATGGCCATAACCCTCCTATCTTTATATGGTCTATTTTTATCCAAGCCATCCTCTTTTATACAAGCTTGGAAGATAAAACCTGAAATTTTTGCATAGAAAAAAGCGGAGAGTTTCCTCTCCGCTTTTTTACTCTGTTATTTCCTCATGAACAAGAATTGGTGGCGCTACATATCCGCTTGTGATTTTTATGCTTTCATACAGCTTTTCTTTGACTTGATTCACCTCTTCACTGTTGCTGTAGATGGTGAGAAGGGATTCTCCTTTTTCTACCTTGTCGCCAATTTTCTTTTTTAGCACAAGCCCTACTGCCAGATCAATTACCGATTCCTTCGTTGCCCTTCCTGCTCCAAGAAGCATGGCAGCAGTTCCTACTTCATCAGCGACAATTTCGGATACATAGCCTGCCGCTTTGGCTTCCAGTTCAAACTGATACTTTGCCTGCGGCAGTTTTTCCGGTTGGTCGACGACAGATGCATCCCCACCCTGCGATGCCAGGAATACTTTGAAGGTTTCAAGCGCTGTACCATTTCTGATAACTTCTTCCAGCTTGCTTCGTGCGTCTTCAAGAGACTCAGCCTTTCCAGCAAGGTAAACCATATGGCTTCCAAGCGTAAGGCAAAGCTCTGTTAAATCTTTAGGTCCCTCGCCCTTCATTGTATCGATTGCTTCTTTTACCTCCAGCGCATTCCCGATGGCAAAACCAAGCGGCTGACTCATATCAGAAATGACAGCCATCGTCCTACGGCCAACATTGTTTCCGATATTAACCATTGCTTTTGCCAGTTCACGTGAATCGTCCAGGGTTTTCATGAACGCGCCTGCTCCAGTCTTAACATCAAGAACAATCGCATCAGCTCCTGCGGCGATTTTCTTGCTCATAATGGAGCTTGCAATCAACGGGATGCTGTCGACTGTCGCAGTTACATCACGCAATGAATAAAGCTTTTTATCAGCAGGCGTAAGATTGCCGCTTTGTCCGATGATCGCAATCTTATTTTGATTAACAAGATGGATGAATTCTTCATTGTCTATTTCGACATGAAATCCTTGCACTGCTTCCAGCTTATCAATGGTCCCGCCTGTATGTCCGAGCCCTCTCCCTGACATTTTGGCAACCGGCACACCTAATGCTGCAACCAATGGACCTAGTACAAGCGTCGTTGTATCACCAACTCCACCTGTAGAGTGCTTATCGACTTTCACTCCTTCGATGGCAGAAAGATCAATCTGATCTCCCGACTTCACCATTGCCATCGTCAAGTCTGCTCGTTCTTTTTCGGTCATTCCTTGAAAGAAAATCGCCATCGTCAACGCGCTTACCTGATAGTCAGGAATACTGCCGTCTGTATAGCCGTCAATGAAAAATTGGATTTCTTCCGTTGATAATGCAAGTCCGTTCCGTTTTTTTTCGATTACATCGACCATTCTCATCTTTATCACCACTTATCATCATTTGCCGGAGAAATGTATTATTTTTGCCCGACTGTTTTTATAATTTCATGTACAAGCAACAGGAAGCTAGTCTTCACTTTTTCCGTTGTTTCCATTACTTCATCATGGCTTAATGGCTGATCAAGGATGCCTGCTGCCATATTTGAAATACAAGAAATCCCCAGTACTTCCAGTCCCGAATGATTTGCGACAATGACTTCCGGAACGGTAGACATTCCAACGGCGTCCCCGCCAAGCGTCCGAATCATTCTTACTTCAGCAGGTGTTTCATAGACAGGTCCAGGGTTACCAAAATATACGCCTTCTTTGATTGGAAGATTATTCTTCCGAGCAACTTCTTTTGCAACAGCTTGTAAATTTTTAGAGTAGGCTTCGCTCATATCCGGAAAGCGTACGCCAAATCGTAAATCATTCGGTCCGATCAACGGGTTTGTGCCCATATTGTTGATATGATCAGTAATAATCATCAAATCCCCTGGTTCGAAGGATTCATTCACTCCTCCAGCTGCGTTCGTAACAAGAAGCTTCTCCATCCCCAGTTCTTTCATGACACGCACTGGAAAAGTAATCTTTTCCATGCTGTAGCCTTCATAATAATGGAAGCGGCCCTGCATCGCAATGACTTCCATTCCGCCAAGCTGCCCACAAACTAATTGTCCTGCATGGCCTTCCACAGTTGAAACTGGAAAACCCGGGATTTCGCTGTAAGGAATCTTGACTGGGTTCAAAATGTCATCAGCCAAAACTCCAAGACCTGACCCGAGAATCAATCCAATACTAGGCTGCTGAGTTATTTTATCATTGATATAAGATGCTGCTGTTTGAATTTGACGATAGTCCATCCATTTTCCTCCTTAGTTCAATTCCTTCAGGAAGCTAGTGCCGTGCTCTGGCAATTTTACATGAAAGTTTTCTGCAATAGTTGCGCCAATGTCTGCAAATGTCTTACGGATCGGCAGTTCTTTTCCTACTTGCATCCCCTTTGAATAAACGAGGAGTGGCACATATTCGCGTGTGTGGTCCGTTCCGTGGTGAACAGGGTCATTCCCATGATCTGCGGTAATGATGAGCAGGTCATCTTCGGTTAATTTTTCAAATACTTCTGGCAGTCGTGCATCGTATTCTTCCAGCGCTTTCCCGTATCCTAGAGGGTCGCGCCGATGCCCGAACAGTGCATCGAAATCAACGAGGTTCAGGAAACTCAGTCCAGTGAAATCCTTGTCCAAAGTCTGGATCAGCTTATCCATTCCATCCATATTCGACACGGTACGCAGAGAGTCTGTTACCCCTTCCCCATCATAAATATCAGCTATTTTCCCAATGGCCAGCACGTCAAAGCCAGCGTCCTTTAATTCATTCATGACCGTTCTGCCAAACGGTTTAAGCGCGTAGTCATGTCGGTTGGAAGTACGTTTGAAATCACCTGGCTGGCCGAGGAAGGGTCTTGCGATGACTCTGCCGACCATATATTTTTCATCAAGTGTCAGTTCCCTGGCGATCTTGCAAATATCATACAACTCTTTGATCGGAACGATTTGTTCGTGAGCAGCAATCTGCAATACGGAGTCTGCTGACGTATAGACAATCAAAGCGCCTGTTTTCATATGTTCCTCGCCAAGTTCAACAAGAATTTCCGTCCCGCTTGCCGGCTTGTTGCCGATGATCTTTCTTCCAGTACGAGATTCCAGTTCAGCAATTAATTGCTCAGGAAATCCATCGGGAAAAACCTGAAAAGGGGTTTGAATGTTCAGACCCATGATCTCCCAGTGTCCTGTCATCGTATCTTTGCCGTTTGACGCCTCTTGCATCTTTGTATAGTACGCCATTGGTTTGGTAGCACGGCTGATCCCTTTGATCTCTTCGATATTGCTAAGTCCGAGCTTGCCCATATTCGGCATGTTCAGTCCGTTCATTTTTTCACCTATATGTCCAAGTGTGTGGGAACCTTTGTCACCGAACTTTTCAGCGTCCGGTGCCTCTCCAATCCCAACTGAATCCATCACAATTAAAAACACTCTTTTGTATGTATTTGACATCCTTTCTCCTCCTTACAAAGTAGGAATGGGTTCTTGCAGTTTTATATTACCCTTCTTTACTCTTGATAACCGTTTACATTTGTCGGAAGTCTGACATCTTGATTATACTAAAAATCCAGTAAAAAAAACAAGTTAAAAAGCACCCAAAAAAGAGGAGTCGTACCAGCATGTCAGTGAAGTGTATCTGTGACTCCTTACTCACTCTTCGGATAAAAGCCAAACTCAAATTCAACCCATCACCCTAGGCACGAGGATGGAATTTCGTATATACATCCTTCAATCTCATCTTTGTTACATGAGTATAGATTTGCGTCGTTGAAATATCAGCATGTCCCAACATTTCCTGGACTGCGCGAAGGTCTGCACCATTTTCAAGCAGATGAGTTGCAAAGGAATGCCGCAGCGTATGCGGTGTCAATTCTTTCTCGATCCCTGCTTCAGCTGTCAGCCGCTTGAGGATTTTCCAGAACCCTTGTCGTGTCAATCCTTTTCCATGATGGTTTAAGAATAAAGCGTCTTCCTTATATGTCTTCGCTTTCAGTTTTGGTCTTCCTTTTTCGAGATATTCTTCGATCGCATCCGAGGCTGTCTTTCCGATTGGAATAATTCTTTCCTTGCTCCCTTTGCCCATGCAACGGACAAATCCCATCGTCAGGTGCACATCGGACAATTGTAGTCCGATCAGTTCACTGACACGCATTCCCGTAGCGTACATCATCTCGAGCATTGCTTTGTCTCGATAGCCGAACGGGCCGGTAAGTTTCGGGCTTTCAAGCAGCGTCTCGACCTCCTCCATACTCAGCACATTAGGCAAAGAGCGTTCATGCTGGGGACTTTCGATATGGACAGTCGGATCATGGTCAACTGCCTTTTCCCGCAGGAGGAAATGATGGAAAGCCCGGATGGAAGCAATATGCCTGGCCAGCGTCTTCGAGGATTTACCACTGTCTTTTAAAAATTTAAGGAAATGAACAATCTGTGGTCGCTGAACTCCATTCAAATCTCCAAGCTGTTCCACGTTGTTCAAATAATGAATATAACTATTCAAATCGCGTTTATAGGCTATAATTGTATTTTTTGCTAGTCCCTTTTCAACAACGAGAAAATGGATAAAGTCATCCAACCTGTCTTCCATTTCTATTACTCTCCATTCAGATAAAACAGTTTCAGCCTATCAAGCATGCTTGTTTCATTTTTATTTAACGTGCCCGATACTTTGATCGCTGCTCCTTCCGGTGTGTCATACCGGTGATAACTTTCATATTCTTCGTTCACCCACATGATACCATAATAAAATAGAATCGTGCATCCAGTAAACAAAATGAATACTTTTAATGTATGCATAACCAATTCAAACCATGATTTCATTTTCTTGCCCCCATACTTGTTTTAACAGAGATATTCTCTGTTCATATGACTTATTTATTAATCTGTATGTCAATTTGGACAAGAATTATACCTGATAAATAAAAAACCCTTTCTCCATTGGAAAAAAGGGCGTTGAATTTATTCTGTTTCTGCCGTATTTTTCTCTTGGCATCTATAACAAATGCCATGGAAAGTCAAGCGGTGGTCTTTAATCTTAAAGTTCCAGTCTCGTTCCACAATTTCTTCTACGTCTTCCAGAAGATCATCCTGAATTTCATCTACAGCTCCGCACTCAATGCAGACAAGGTGATGATGGAAATGGGCGGCGCCTTCCTGGCGGAGATCATATCGGGACACACCATCCCCGAAATTGATTTTATCTACAATTTTCAGTTCAGTTAGCAGTTCAAGTGTTCGATATACTGTCGCCAGTCCGATTTCAGGAGATTTCTCTTTGACAAGCAAATAAACATCTTCCGCACTCAAGTGGTCTTCTTCATGTTCAAGCAATACGCGAACGGTAGACTCGCGTTGCGGCGTTAATTTATAGCTGGACGAATGCAGCTGTTTCTTGATTCTCTCGATTCTGTTTTCCATTTCGATAGTTCTCACTCCCCCGCCACTGTTCTTTTATTATATCAGAACGGAAAGGAGATTCAAAATAAAATAATTACAATGAAGAAACAATAACTATTGTCATTTAATATTCATTTTAATTTAATGAATTGATAACTGCCTTCAATGCTGCCGGAGATAAATATGCCTCGATTGCTGCTGCCATCGCCAGAAAGACGAGTGCTGCTAGAAAGGAAAAGATATACCTAAAAAAGGAAGGCATGATCGGCTGGCTGATTTTTTTCATGAATTGATTCTTGATCATTTTTAAAGAAAATGTCACTGCCATCGCTGCAGTAATAATAAAAACCGGGATAATGATGAAGTTTTGCGGGAGGATCGATACAAAAGACAGCAAGAAACCGTCCCACTGCATTTGATTTACGAGAAATCCGACGGTAAAACCAACCACCATCCCTTTCATAAATAAAAGGACCAGGATAACTGGCAGGCCAATGATCGAAACTCCTAAAATCCATATTAGGCCAATGAACTTGCCATTATGCATAAAGCTTTGTAAAAATAAATCCCTTCCATCCGCTACTTTACCGGAAGCAGCCTGTCCAAAAAACTGGGAAAGATAATAGAATAAATCTTCCTTTTGCGTGAAACTAAGACTATTCACAATCACTGCCCCAAAGATGACCCCCATCAGAAAAAGGACAATGACAAAAAGATAAATAGAGGAATATTCTCGTAAATGATTTACTGCGACGTCCTGGTACCTTCGTTTCTTCATCTCTTTTCCTCCTGCATATTGATTACTACCATCATATGCAGTTACCGAGGAAGAAGAACTAAATAAAATCTGTGTACTATTTTCAAGTGACTATTTATTTACCCAATTTCTCTTGCAGTTGCAAGTATTGAACGGCATATGCTGTTTTTGCATCATAAATTTTTTGTTCCGTTATCAGCTGCGCCGCTTCTTCCAGACTCACTTCCATCAAATTGACAAATTCGTCCTCGTCGGCTGCTGCTGGATTGTCTTTTTTCACGAGCCCAGTTGCCTTATAGATATGAATAATTTCATCGGCGAAGCCTGGAGAGGTATAGAAGGAAATCAGCCAATCCATGCTGGCACATTCATAACCAGTTTCTTCTTCCAGCTCTCGGGCAGCACATATCTCGGGTTTTTCACCAGCCTCTAGCTTGCCGGCCGGTATTTCGATAATCGTCCTTTCAAGAGCCTTTCTGTATTGTTCGACCATGACAATTTTATTGTCAGCAGTAACCGGAATCACAGCCACCGCCCCTGGATGCTTGACGATTTCGCGTTGAGATGTTTTCCCGTTCGGCAATTCTACCTCATCTACCTGTAGGCTAATGACTTTTCCTGTAAAGATTTTTTTTGTTTTCAATGTTTTTTCTTCAAGAGATTTCATTCGAGTTCCCCCCTGTTCTAATCCAATATCAAACGCTCATACAATTTTACCATACTTATTTGAGAGGAGTATGGCAATGAAAGTGTACGTGCACGGTCAAGGGATCACGATTGCTGGAAAAGCGTGGGAAATTAAAGCGATTTTAAAAGAGTACGGCAAACAGCATGTCCTGGTGAAAGACTGGCTGAAAACAGTTCATCAGCCAGTGGGCCGTTCTGATTAGTTGAATTCACACCTCCCCTTCCGATAAAATGGAGGTATTATTCATACAACGGAGGGATGGAATGGAAAAACGGCAATTAGGCTCATCTGGATTATTTGTTAGTGAAATCGGGCTTGGCTGCATGTCACTTGGTACAAATTCCGCCAAGGCACAGGCTGTGGTTGAAGCTGCCCTCGAGGAAGGGATCAATTATTTTGACACCGCCGATTTATACGACTTTGGAGAAAATGAAAAGATCGTCGGACAGGCACTTCGGACTGTCAGAGACCAGGTTGTCATTGCCACTAAAGCCGGAAATCGCTGGACCGAGACAAGGGACAGCTGGACATGGGATCCCTCAAAAAAACATATCAAAGAGGCAGTCAAACAAAGCCTGAAAAGATTGAATACCGATTATATCGATCTCTATCAGCTTCACGGAGGAACGCTTGAGGATCCAATTGACGAAACAATTGAGGCTTTCGAAGAGTTAACAGCTGAAGGCTTTATAAAGCATTATGGTATTTCCTCCATCAGACCGAATGTCATTCGTGCGTATGCCCAAAATTCCAATATTGTCTCCGTCATGATGCAATACAGCATGCTTGACAGACGTCCGGAAGAAGAAGTGCTCCCTTTTCTTGATGAAAAAGGGATCAGCGTTGTTACCCGAGGAACGGTAGCGAAAGGGATGCTGAGCGACAGGCTGTTGGAAAAGGTGCCCTCCAACGGGTATCTTGATTATAGCTATGGTGAATTAACGAAAATATTGCCGCTACTGAAAGAAAAACTGGCTTCTTCCCATACTCTTACAGAAGCAGCGATTCAATATAATCTAGCAGATCCGGCTATTGCCTCGATTGTCGTCGGGGCAAGCAGCCCAGAGCAAATAAAAGAAACTGCGCGGGCGGCAAGCGCCAATCCACTTTCTGCGGAAGAAATTCATTTGATTAAAACGCTCACGAAAGCCAATTCTTATGATCAGCATCGATAGTCAGCAAGTTGGGGACATATTCGCCGAGTATGTCCTTTTTTGCCTTAGCGTTTCTCACTGGCTAAGACAGCATCAGCAGAATGGTATAAGCTCCCATTCCAGCCGCGAACGCCCAAAAATTGCTTTCCCGCTCCTCAGGAAGCTCCTCCTTCATGACATTCAAAATGATTCCACCTGCGAGTAAAGCAAATAAAACCGCAATGATGTTTTCATTGACCTCCACCATGATTCCGATGGCCCATCCAGCGATGATCGCTCCCGCCAGCAGCCATCTACCGATTCTGTCGTAAACCTCCTTATGTATCTCCCTGAGAGAATGGTCACTTGTGATGAAGTGGACGCCAAGGGCGAAGAAGTACAAAAGCAGGCCTTTGATGGATCCCTGTTCTCCATGCAGCAATAGATAGCCGATCAACCCGTTGTAAAGGAAAAAGGACGTTATATGAATCCAGAACACGCCTGTTGATGCGTGGTTTAAATTATTCTCTTTCTGCTGCTTTTTCTTTGATCTTTTTGCCATGCGCTCCATTCCGTAAAAAAAGGCCAACCCAAGCATTGCAACAATATAGGTATGGTTTTCAAAGAACTTGAGCGCTTCTGTTTGAATATTACGATCGAGGATCTCGATATGTTTATTTAATTCAGGGAGCAGATGGATGAAAACATATGCCACGGAAATGCCACCGGCAGCTGAGAGCAACTTGCTTCTTGGTACATTCCCAAGAAACGGCAAATATCTGGAAAATAGATGAATGGCAACGAAGCCTGCTGCCAGTAAAAAAGTTGTGAAGACCACAAAACCTTCCCCTTTGCTATTTTTACTTAATTTGCCCCATAGCATCGGAAGCAAAACATGCTTCAGAATGGCCTCCAGCGTTTCGCTTTTTCCTCGAGCTCCATAATCGTTGGAGCTTTGGTCTCCATATATGATTCGATATCATTTTTATGTTTCCGGGCTGCCTCTTCCTTTACGCGCGCATATTCTCCCGCTTCTTTTGAATGAAACCTTAAATAGTCACGGAAAACAAGATGCCTGTATATCTGATCGCTGCCTTTTTCGAACGCGTGCAGATGCACTTTCCGAATACCGTTCTCATCGACTTTTTGGAAATACCGCCTCTCCTGAATTCCGTTTTCTCCCATGGCAGCGTATCCAGCAGCTTCAAGCGCCGGTGTTGCTTCTTCTACTAATTCGAGGCTATTTGCAGCCAGCATGATGTCGATAATTGGCTTTGCGCTTAAACCTGGGACAGATGTACTGCCGATATGGTAGATCTCTGCCCCATTCCAGTTAAAAATTTCGCCAATTAGCTGCTTCTCCTGTTCAAAAAGTGCTGGCCATTCGGTACGATATGCCACCACTTCTACTCTTCGTTTTGTCATTTAAACTTATTCCAATCCATGTCGCTTTCAGACAGAAGTTCTTCAAACGATTTGTTTTTCTCTTTTTGACGCTTTTCTTCCTTCTTTCGCTGCAATTCAGCCTGCTTCTGCTTTTCTTCCTCTTCCTTTAGCTGCAGTTGCTGGGCTTTTAGTTTCTGCATGATATCCTGGTTCAGCAGGTCCCCTAATGTTGCCGGTTTTTCGTCTTTTTTAACTGGCTGCTGGCGTTTTTGTTTTTTCTTCACTTATGGATCCCTCGGTTCTATGCATTTTAAAGTTTGGCTCCTTTGCAAAGCCGTTTAGTTAAAAGATTATACCATCTATAAAGAAGGAACGCCCAATTTAAAGGCGTTCCTGGTGGTCAATATGCGTCCAGTTTTACCGCGTCATCCACCTGCAGTTCTGGTTGCGTTGATTGAATTACCTCTTCGACTGTGTAGCCTGTTGCTACTTCAACGAGCTTCAGACCGAATGGCGTCACGTCGATCACCGCCATGTCGGTGATGATTCTGTTTACCACATTTTTCCCTGTCAGTGGCAGACTGCATTCCTTGAGGATTTTCGCTTCCCCGTTCTTGTTTACATGCTCCATGATGACGATGATTTTCCGCGCACCGTGGACTAGATCCATTGCGCCTCCCATTCCTTTGATCATCTTCCCTGGAATCATCCAGTTTGCAAGATCACCAGCTTCAGAGACTTCCATGCCACCAAGGATGGCGATATTGATATGCCCTCCGCGAATCATTGCAAAAGATTCAGCAGAGTCAAAATAAGCTGATCCCGGAATGGCGGTGACCGTTTCCTTTCCGGCATTGATCAGATCAGGATCAACGTTTTCTTCTGTTGGGTAAGGTCCGATTCCCAGCAGTCCGTTTTCCGACTGGAGAACGACCTGTTTATCTTCAGAAAGGAAGTTTGCTACAAGTGTTGGCATCCCAATCCCAAGGTTTACGTAAAAGCCGTTCTCGATTTCTTTTTCCGCCCGGCGCGCGATTTTTTCCCGGACATTCCCTTTGTTCTTAATCATATTCCTTCCCCTTTCATGGTCAGCCAGAGTTAACTTCTCACTGTAAGCCTTTCAATCCTCTTCTCCTGATTGCCCTCAATCAGTGTCTGAACGTAAATGCTTGGAGTATGGATACTGTTTGGTTCCAATTCGCCCACTTCATAAAGATTCTCTACTTCGGCAATCGTGACCCTTCCGGCTGCTGCAATCATCGGATTGAAGTTCCTTGCCGTTTTATGGTATACAAGATTGCCCATTTTATCGCCCTTCCACGCTCTGACTATACTGAAGTCTGCTGTCAGTGATTCTTCAAGAAGATACTCCTTGCCATTGAACATGCGGGTTTCTTTTCCATCGGCGATTGGCGTTCCTACACCCGCCGGCGTGTAGAAAGCCGGAATACCGGCACCACCGGCCCTAATTTTCTCCGCAAGCGTGCCCTGTGGAATCAATTCAACCTCGATTTCGCCAGAGAGTACTTGACGCTCGAATTCTTTGTTTTCGCCCACATAGGAACCTACCATTTTTTTGATCTGCTTATTTTTAAGCAGCAGGCCAAGCCCCCAATCGTCGACGCCGCAGTTATTCGAAATGACGGTCAAGTCTTTTACACCTTTTTCAACGAGCGCGAGGATTGCGTTTTCAGGAATCCCGCAGAGACCGAAACCGCCAACCATTAAGGTTGCTCCATCATGGATATCCGCTACGGCGTCTTGAAAGGATGTGCAAATTCTTTTCATCGTTTTTCCCCCTCGTATATTATGTT
>NZ_JXIQ01000099.1 GCF_000934845.1 Mesobacillus subterraneus | reverse complement strand
CGTTCTTTGACTTCATTGGGCGGACCGAAGCGACTCGAGGGGCTAGGCGCTGGAGCTGGATTAAGAAACCACAAGTAGTTATCCATAACTAAATTATTTTATAATTTCCTAAACAAAGAAAAAAGGAGGGTTTCCCCTCCCTTTTTCCAAAACAATCATTTATAATATGAGCTTGCGCAATTGATTGTTATTCGACGATTTCCAAGAAAATCTTCTTTTGCTGTGATGATCCTGCTGCATAGACTACTGTTCGAATTGCCTTTGCAACGCGGCCCTGCTTTCCGATGACTTTGCCCATATCACTTTTGTTGACGGAAAGCTTATAGGTTACGCGCTGATCCTCTTCCTGTTCCTTCACATGAACATCTTCCGGAAAATCAACAAGGGGTTTCACGATCGTCTCAATTAATTCTTTCATGGGCGCGTCCACAATTATTTGCTAAGTTTTGCGTTGTGGAATTTTTCCATGATTCCTTGC
Source organism: Mesobacillus subterraneus (assembly GCF_000934845.1). Classification (GTDB taxonomy): domain Bacteria; phylum Bacillota; class Bacilli; order Bacillales; family Cytobacillaceae; genus Mesobacillus; species Mesobacillus stamsii. The sequence goes on along the minus strand of NZ_JXIQ01000099.1, from coordinate 34,498 downwards.
TTAGAGAACAAGTTCCGCACTGTATCAGAAGGTTTAGCTCCATCTTTCAGCCACTTTAGAACTAGCTCTTCGTTGAGTTCAACGACTGCTGGTTGAGCAACTGGATTGTAAGTTCCTACAGACTCGATGAAACGGCCGTCACGTGGTGAACGGGAATCAGCTACTACAATACGATAGAAAGGAGATTTTTTAGCTCCCATACGTTTTAAACGAATTTTTACTGCCATTTTAATTAAGCACCTCCGAATAGTTTCACACAAGATAAAATAATACCAAATTGAAAACAGCTTGTAAAGGTTTTTTTCTTTACAGACTGAAAATACCTGAATTTACAAGTTAAAAAGGGTTAAATGGCAACTTCAAGCCGCCCTTTTTCTTGCCTTTTTGCTGCATATTCGTCATCTGTTTCATCATCTTTTTCATATCCTCGAATTGTTTCAGAAGACGGTTTACTTCCTGAATGGAGGTCCCGCTTCCTTTCGCGATCCGTTTGCGCCTGTTAGCATTGATGATTTCCGGATGAATTTTTTCATTGCCTGTCATCGATTGGATGATCGCCTCAACATGTGAGATTTGTTTCTCGTCAATTTGAAGATTGTTCATGCCCTTGATTTTGTTTGCACCAGGCATCATTTTCAGGATTTCATCCAACGGCCCCATTTTCTTAACCTGGGCAAGCTGATCCAGGAAATCATCAAGGGTAAAGGATGCGGTGCGCATTTTTTGCTCAAGTTCTTTTGCTTTTTCCTCATCGACGTTTGCCTGAGCTTTCTCAATCAGTGTAAGGACGTCGCCCATACCAAGAATTCGTGATGCCATTCTTTCCGGATGGAACGCTTCCAGTGCATCCAGTTTTTCTCCAAGACCTACAAACTTAATCGGCGTATTTGTCACAGCGCGGATAGAAAGTGCTGCACCGCCTCGGGTATCGCCATCAAGCTTTGTCAGGACTACCCCTGTCAAGCCAAGCTGTTCATTGAAGCTTTGAGCCACATTGACAGCATCCTGCCCTGTCATCGCATCGACAACAAGGAAGATTTCGTCTGGCTTGGAAAGCTCTTTGATCTGCTTCAGCTCATCCATCAGTTTTTCATCCACATGGAGTCGGCCAGCAGTATCGATTAGCACATAGTCATTATGGTCTTCCTTTGCTTTGGCGATCGCCTGTTTTGCGATCTCGACGGGGCTTACCTGGTCGCCTAGGGAAAATACCGGCATGCTAAGCTGTTTGCCCAGCGTTTCAAGCTGCTTGATCGCCGCTGGACGGTAAATATCCGCAGCTACAAGCAATGGCTTTCGATTGTATTTTTTGCGAAGAAGATTGGCAAGTTTTCCGGTTGTCGTCGTTTTACCTGCACCTTGAAGCCCGACCATCAAGATGACGGTCGGCGGGCGATTGGAAACAGTAATCTTGCTTTGTTCCCCACCCATTAACTCAGTAAGTTCTTCTTTCACAACCTTGATGACCTGCTGGCCTGGAGTCAGGCTTTTCACGACTTCCTGGCCAACTGCTCTTTCAGTAACTTTTTTCACGAAATCCTTTACTACCTTAAAGTTAACGTCAGCCTCTAGAAGAGCCAGACGGACCTCTCGCATCATTTCTTTTACATCCGCTTCGGAAACCTTTCCTTTGCCGCGGATTTTTTGCATTGTATTTTGCAGTCGGTCGGCCAATCCTTCAAATGCCATAGCATGTGCCTCCCTAGTCTAGTTTCTCAAGCTCGGCTATCATTTCAGTAAGAACATGGCTGTTTTCGTCATTCCCGATAAGCTGTTTCATTTTTTCAATCAGCTCGATTCGTTTCTGGAATTTGTCAAACAGCAATAATTTTTCTTCGTACTCCTCGAGCATCGCTTCCGTGCGTTTGATGTTATCGTATACAGCCTGCCGGCTAACATCATACTCCGCGGCAATTTCCCCAAGTGAGTAATCATCAAGATAGTATAGTGCCATATAACTGCTTTGCTTTGGAGTCAGCAATGCCTGATAAAAATCATACAAATAATTCATGCGGTGTGTTTTCTCAAGCATTCGGATTCCCCCATGTTAAGTGAAATACCTTTACATTAAGAGTTTACACACGTTTTTCTTCGCTGTCAAGAAAAGTTCTTTACAGCAATTTGCCTGTAAATCAAGATTCTTCAGCTGCTTCTGCTTCTACTAAGTCCGCGAATAGACCATAAACATATCTTTCTGCATTGAATTCCTGCAGGTCATCCATTTTTTCGCCAAGTCCGACATATTTCACTGGAATATGGAGCTCTTTGCGAATCGCCAGCACGATCCCACCCTTGGCCGTTCCATCAAGCTTCGTCAGCACAATGCCGCTTACGTCGGTTGCTTCCTTAAATGTCTTCGCCTGAATCAGTGCGTTCTGGCCCGTAGTTGCATCGAGTACGAGCAAGACTTCTTGCGGCGCACCCGGTACTTCGCGTTCAATGACACGCTTTACTTTTTCAAGCTCTTTCATAAGGTTGACCTTATTCTGCAATCTGCCAGCAGTGTCACAGATCAGAATATCAGCTTTCCTTGATTTCGCAGATTGGATCGCATCATACATGACCGCAGCAGGATCTGACCCTTCCCCCTGCTTGATCACATCCACTCCTACACGCTCGCCCCAGACTTCGAGCTGCTCAATCGCACCAGCGCGGAATGTATCTCCAGCAGCAAGAAGGACCTTCTTACCTTCCCTCTTGAGTTTATGGGCAAGCTTGCCGATCGTCGTAGTTTTGCCGACACCATTGACTCCAACAAATAGGATAACCGTCAATCCATCTTCCTGAATGTTCAGGTGGAATGATCCGTCATTCGTTCCATTTTCGTACATTTCAACAAGTTTCTCGGAAATGACAGCTTGGACTTCCTTCGTATCCTGGATATTGCGTCGCTTAACCTCTTTCTTCAGTTCCTCGACTAATTCCATCACCGTTTCAAATCCAACATCTGCCTGGATGAGGATTTCTTCAAGCTCTTCAAAAAATTCCTCATCCACTTTACGATACCGGGATACTAGATCATTCACTTTACTAGTAAAATTATCCCTCGTTTTTGTCAGGCCCTCTCTAAATTTCTCTGAGACACTCTCAGTCTGGGACGATAATTTTTCTTTCAATTTTTTGAAAAAACTCATAGTCCATCGCCTTTCTCATTCCATTTTTACAAGTTCTTTTGAATCCTCCAGCCGGACGGATACAAGTTTTGAGACGCCCGATTCCTGCATTGTGACACCATACAGGACATCCGCTTCTTCCATTGTTCCTTTTCGGTGGGTGATAACGATAAATTGTGTTTCCTCACGGTATTTTTTCAAATATTGGGCGAATCGATATACATTCGCTTCATCCAATGCCGCTTCGACTTCATCGAGAATGCAGAATGGGACAGGCCGAACCTTGAGGATCGAGAATAACAGAGCGATCGCTGTTAATGCACGCTCACCGCCAGATAACAGACTTAGGTTCTGAAGCTTTTTTCCTGGTGGCTGGGCAACAATTTCAACCCCAGTGTTCAGCATGTCATCCGGATGAGTCAGCCGCAAGTCTGCTCTTCCGCCGCCAAACAACGCTTGAAACACAGTTTCGAAATGAGAGCGGATACCAGTGAATGTCTGCTCAAAACGCTTCTTCATTTCCTTGTCCATTTCCTCGATGACTAGGAAAAGCGTGTCCTTTGCTTCCTGGAGGTCGTTCTTTTGCTCTAGCAGGAATTCATAACGCTCAGATACTCGTTCGTATTCCTCTACTGCGCCAAGATTGACCGTTCCCAGTTCTTCTATTGCCAGTTTGATGAGCCTCACTTTTCGTCTGGCTTCCTCAGCCGGGATCGTCAGTGGATACTGTTCTTTCGCAGCTTCATAGGAAAGCAGATACTCTTCGCGAAGATGAGCAAGCTTATTGTCCAGCTCCACATCGAGTCTGTTTAATTTCACTTCCTCATCCTTAAGTGCTTCATTGACGCCTTTTTGCAGCCTTCTTAACTCCTTAGACTCCAATTCCACATCGATAAGTCTGTTCTGAAGCTCATGTCGCTCCTGCCTTCTGGTGGCGATTAGCTTCAGCGTCTCATTTTTATCCTGCAGCTTATGCTTTGCTGCTTCTTCCAAATTCGTTTCTCCAGAGGAACTATCCGTCATCTCTGAAGAAAGAAGAGACAAATCTTCTTTCAGCTCGGATAATTTATCTGATTGTTCATCTGCCTGCAAGCTTGCCGAATCTAGTTTTTCCTTCATATGCGAAAGCTGTTCTCTCTTTGCAGCCAAGCTGATTTTCAAATCACTGATTTCAGAAACAAGCGTCTCCTTGGAGGTGGTATTCGTTTTTTTTAGCTCTGTCAATCTTTCTATTTCCTTATCGAGTTGAACGAGTGTCTGACGATACTTCTCCAGCAGCTCATCCAGTTCTGCCAGCCTTGTTTGCAGCTTTGCCTTATCTGTATCAAGCTGGGTCTTTTCAGAATCATAGATCGATAACCGTTCATTACTGTTTTTCTGTTCCAACTCAACTTCCCGAAGATCGCCTTTAAGAGCCTGCTGTTTGAAGCGAAGCTCTTCTCCAGTTTTCCGGAGTTCTGCAAGCCTTGCTTCACTAGATTGCATATCAGCCTTTAATGCTTTTACCCGCAATTCCTGCGCCCTGGTTTTCTCTTCCATGTCAGCCAGCTTGTTGGTCAAGTCCTCTAATTCACCTTTACGGCTTAAAAGGGATGAGGACTTTTGTTTCACTGCGCCTCCCGTCATCGATCCACCAGGGTTGACTACGTCGCCTTCAATGGTTACAATCCGGCTGCGATATTGCAGCATTTTCGCTATTTCATTGGCACCCTTCAAATCTCTTGCAATCATGACATTCCCGAGCAGGTTTTTTATCACCTCGGCATATTTTTGATCATATTGAATCAAATCAGCAGCAGTGCCGATATAGGCACTGTGTCCTGAAAGAAGGGATAGCTGGGCACCAGTCAGATACTTGCCCTTGATGATGCTGAGAGGTAGGAAGGTTGCCCGGCCAAATGATTTCCGTTTTAAAAACTGGATGGCAGCTCTTGCGTTTTCTTCCGTCTGGACGACAATATGTTGCATAGCACCGCCAAGTGCCGTTTCCATTGCGGTTTCAAATTGCTTAGGCACCTGGATCAATTCGGCAATGGCTCCTTCTACCCCCTGCAGTTGGGTATTCCTAGCTTTCAACACTTCTTTGACTCCCTGATAGAAGCCGGAATAGTCTTCTTCCATTTCCTCCAGCATTTCTTTCTTCGATTTCGCCTGCTGGATGAATTGGTATGCTTGATACAATATTTTCTCTTGCTTCTCGTAATTACTTCTTAGCGATTCCAGTTGCTTCTGCTCGCGAAAATAAAGCTTGACCTGTTCTTCCAATTCCAGCTGTAAGGAAGCTGCGTTATTTTCGATTTCAGCTTTTCTTTCATTGATTTCCTCGCGGATCGATACGAATCGATCATTTTCTTGATCCAGTCTGGCTCCCTTGACAGCAAGCTGCTGCAGTTGCTGCTCCATATAAACTTTTTCGTTTTTGGCTCCTGCCTGTTCGTTAAGCACCTCGATGTAGTCACTTTTGATGGAGTCGATCTTAACCTCAACATCTTCGCTATAAAGCGTTAATTGCTCCTGTTTTTCCTGAAGTTGTCTTTGCAGCAATCCAGCCTCCGCTGCCAATTCAGCAACTGATTGCTTATAATTCGCCTTTTGTTCTTCAAGGCTGGCAATCGCCAATGTCAATTCCGCTATATTCTTCTCAAGCTGACCTTTATTTTGCGAGGCATTTTTTTTGCGCTCCTTAAGTACTTCCCGCCTGCCTTCCAGCTTTTCGAGTTCCTCGCTAGCATGCAGAAGGACATTCTGTAGATCACTGACCGATTCATCGAGCGAAACTAACTGATCGCGCATTTTTTCGATTTCAGCTTCTTTACTGCGAAGAATCGCAGACTGGTTTCGTTCATCTTCCTTATGCAGTTCCAGTTGTCTTGAAAGCTGCTCCCAGCGTCCATGAAGATCCGCTATTTCATAAGCGGTCAGCGCTACTTCAATTTGTTCCAGTTCTTCTTTTTGCTGGAGATAATCCTTTGCAATCGATGCCTGGATTTTTAACGGCTCTACCTGGGTCTCCAACTCATGGATGATGTCTGTTACACGGTTTAAGTTTTCCTGGGTTTCAAACAGCTTGCTTTCTGCCTTTTTTTTTCGCGATTTATACTTTAGGACTCCGGCCGCTTCTTCAAAGATCGTTCTTCGTTCTTCCGGCTTGCTGTTGAGAATTTCTTCCACCCTTCCCTGGCTGATGATCGAGAAGGCTTCGCGCCCAAGTCCGGAATCCATGAATAACTCCACAATATCCTTCAGTCGGCAATTTTGTTTATTTATTAAATATTCACTGTCTCCAGATCGATACACACGCCTAGTAACACTTACTTCGTTGTAATCAAGCGGCAGTGATTGGTCTTCATTATCAAGGGTTAAAGTGACTTCAGCAAAATTCAGCGGCTTTCGTGACTCACTGCCGGCGAAAATGATATCTTCCATTTTCACACCTCGCAGCGAACGGGCTGATTGTTCTCCAAGAACCCAGCGAATCGAATCGGTGATATTGCTTTTTCCGCTCCCATTTGGTCCCACGACTGCGGTCACGCCAGGAACGAATTCAACAGAGATTCTCTCGGCAAACGATTTAAATCCGACCACTTCTAATCGTTTTAAAAACAATAGGGCTCTCCCTTTCCATTTCACTTATTCTAAGATGTGTTAGGCACAACCATCTCGATTCTCCAAGCAAAGCTTTTTGGAAAATTGCAAGAGGTAGCCATTACGAGATGAAAATAACGGAAATCAGGCTTTTGTAAAAAATGAATGTCGTTAAGATACTTTGTCCTAATCTCCGTACCGTTCAGGCGAAGCCTCCATGTGGGACTTCAGCTTTTCAAGCGCCATCTGAGCAGCATGCTGCTCCGCTTCTTTCTTGGAGCGGCCAGTACCTGCACCCAATTCTTTGCCATTAAGGTAAACGCGGGATTCGAACTCTCTGCTGTGCGCTGGTCCAATCTCCTTCATGATCTTATAGTCCAGCGAGCCTGTTGCATCTCGCTGAACAAGTTCTTGAAGCTGGCTTTTAAAATCCATCACATGAGAAAAAGCACCGGCATTGATTTTTGGAAAAACGATCCCTTCCAAAAATGTAGTAACTGTATCAATTCCTTTATCAAGGTACATAGCGCCGATGAAGGCTTCGAACACATCGGCCAGGAGCGCTGGCCTTGTCCTGCCACCTGTCATTTCTTCGCCTTTTCCAAGTAAAACTAGTCCACCAAAGTCCAGTTCATTAGCAAAGTCCACAAGCGATGGTTCACAAACGACAGCCGCCCGAAGTTTTGTTAATTCTCCTTCGCTCATCATCGGATATTTTTTAAATAAAAATTGTGATACAGTCAGTTCCAAGACAGCGTCCCCGAGAAATTCTAGTCTCTCATTGTCCTCATGGGGCTTCCTGCGATGCTCATTCACATAAGATGAATGGGTAAAAGCCTGCTTCAATAATTTTTCACTATCAAAATGAATTCCAATTCTATCTTGGAATTCTTTGAATTTCATCTCCTTTGCGCGGATTTTCATCTTTTCTCTTTCTCTGCTACTATTGCGCATGATTAATTCCACCTTGCTCATAAATTAAAGCTGATTTTGATAAATTGCCGGATTACAATTCCATTTTACAAAAAACAATAGCCAAAAAGAAAAAAACTGGAAGAAAGCTCCGTTTTAAAAAACGGAGCTTCTCAGTGAATCGTACCATTACACTTGGCTATTTATGTAATTCACAGCGTCACCAACTGTACCGATTTTCTCAGCGTCGTCATCGGATATTTCCATGTTAAATTCGTCTTCCAATTCCATAACCAATTCAACAACATCAAGGGAATCAGCACCTAGATCATCTTTAAAAGATGCTTCTAAAGTTACTTGAGATTCATCTACTCCCAAACGGTCAACAATAATTTTTGTTACGCGTTCTAAAACGTCTGCCATGCTCGTTCACCTCCCCTCAAGCCATTATAGATGATTTTATATAAATAATAAATGGCTGTCCTTATTTTTTATTAAGTTCCGTCCTTTTTCAGGTGGAACAGACTTCTACATGACCATTCCGCCATCGACGTGCAAGGTTTGGCCGGTCATATAGGCACTATCTTCAGAAGCAAGGAAGATAACAGTTCGGGCAATATCCTTTGGTTCTCCAAAACGTGCCAACGGAATCTGTTTCAGCATTTCTGACTTTACGTCTTCATGAAGCTTATCAGTCATGTCTGTCGTGATAAAACCTGGTGCAATAGCATTCACTGTAATTCCTCTTGAGGAGAGTTCCTTCGCAGTGGTTTTCGTCAATCCAATTACCCCTGATTTTGCCGCAACATAGTTAGCCTGCCCAGGGTTTCCGCTCACGCCGACAATCGAGGAAATATTAATGATCCTGCCACTTCTTTGCTTCATCATTTGTCTCGTGACTGCTTTTGTGCAAAGGAAAACACCCTTCAGATTGATATTGATGACATCATCCCACTCGGACTCCTTCATTCTCATCAATAGATTATCTTTTGTTATACCCGCATTATTTACAAGTATGTCAAGCTTGCCGAAACGTTCGACCGCTTCCTTCACCATATTAGTCACGGAGTCTGCGCTAGAGACGTCAGCCTGAATCACAAATGCATCCCGGCCCATCGCTTTAATTTCATCCACCACTTCAAGTGCTTTTGCTTCACTGCCTGCATAGTTGACAGCGACAGAAGCACCTTCCCTAGCAAGTTCCAATGCAATTTCCCGACCGATTCCACGTGAAGCACCTGTGACAATTGCTGCTTTTCCTACTAGTCTCATTCCGTTTCCTCCTTCAATGCTGCAACGGCCGCCTCACAAGTTTCTGCATCATAGATTGCAAATGTCCTTGCAGACCGGTTCACTTTCTTCACAAGACCTGACAACACTTTACCTGGTCCAATTTCTACAAAAGTATCGACACCGAGTTCAAGCATCTTTGTTATAGAGTCCTCCCAAAGGACAGGGGAATAAAGCTGCTCTACCAGTCTTTTTTTGATCTCTGCTGCTTCTGTAATCGGTTCTGCCGTCACGTTAACGATCACCGGAATGGAGGCATCCGTAAGAGTTATAGTATCAAGCACAGACGCAAATTTCTCTGCTGCCGGTTTCATTAACGAAGAATGGAATGGCCCGCTCACATCCAACGGAATCACTTTTTTTGCACCTGCTTCTTTTGCCTTTGCTGAAGCCTCTTCCACTCCTTGTTTAGAACCAGAGATTACAATTTGTCCCGGGCAATTTAAATTAGCGAGCTGAACTGGATTGCCGTCTGCTGATACGATTTCGGTTACCCTTTGAAGCTTGTCGCGATCGATTCCCAAAACAGCTGCCATTGTGCCCTCTCCATTCGGCACTGCTGCTTCCATAAATTCTCCGCGTTTTCGGACTGCGTATACAGCATCCTCAAAGGATAACACCTCTGAAGCAACAAGTGCCGTATATTCTCCAAGGCTATGGCCTGCGGTGAAGCTTGGCTTGATTCCAAACTGGCTGAAATATTTCAGGATAGCAATGCTGGTTGTAAGCAGTGCAGGCTGGGCATTTACTGTAAGCGTCAGTTGTTCCTGTGGTCCTTCCGCAATCAATTTGCTCAAAGACTCCCCAAGGACTTCATCCGCTTTTTTAAATGTTTCAGAAACTATTTGCTCTGATGCAGCAAGTGCCTGCCCCATGCCGACAGTTTGTGATCCCTGGCCTGGAAATAAAAATGCGATTTTCCCCATGAAAGATTCCCCTTTATCGTTTACTTTATCCATTTGTTCCTACTGATTGTTGCTCTATCTTTTTTCAACTGCCGTCCTGATCGTGCCTGCAACATCATTTTCCACCATTTCTCTTGCCTGCCGGATGGAGTTAAAAACGGCATTCGCATCCGATGAGCCGTGTGCCTTAATGACCGGAGCTTTCAATCCGAACAATCCGGCACCCCCGTATTCGGTGTAATCCATTTTCTTTTTCAATTGTGTTAGGTCTGGCTTTAGGATTGCAGCAGCCAGCTTGCTTTTGAAGCTTGATGTCAATGCTGATTTCAGCATTTTAAAGACAGACATTGCCGTTCCTTCGATTGTCTTCAACACCATATTGCCAGTAAATCCGTCCGCCACGACCACATCCGCGACACCTTCCAGCAAGTCTCTTGATTCAACATTGCCGATGAAATGGATATCCGCATTTTTCAGTAATTCAAATGTGTTCCTTACTAATTCATTGCCCTTTTTCTCCTCTGTGCCGATATTCAGCAATCCAACCCTCGGGCGCTCAATCTTCCTTGCTTTCTGACTGTAGATCGAGCCCATGATCGCATATTGGACAAGATGCTCGGGCTTTGCGTCCGCATTCGCACCAACATCGAGCAGCAGAAAGCCTTCTCCTCCAATTGTTGGAAGGGTTGGCGCAAGTGCTGGCCGTTCTATGCCCTCGATCCGGCCAATTACAAACAAACCTGCTGCCATCAGCGCTCCAGTGTTTCCCGCTGAAATGCAGGCGTCTGCTTTTCCATCAGCTACCTGTTGCGCTGCGAGCACCATAGAAGCATTCTTTTTTCGGCGAACAGCCCTTACAGGTTCATCCGTTCCGAGGATGACCTCTTCGGTATGGAGAATTTCAATTCTTTCTTCCGCTGTCAAATACTCCCTGATTTTCTTCTCGTCTCCTACTAGGAGGATATGTATGTCTTTGAAATGCTCCACTGCTTTCATTGCACCGAGGACGATTTCTTTTGGTGCATTGTCCCCACCCATTGCATCTACTGCTAGCCTCATCGCTTTTCATCCCTTACATTTCATTATTTGCTCTGTACATGACAAATTCGCCTTTAAAGACGAGTTCATTATTTACGTAACTCATCACTTCCACCATCGTCCGCCCGTTTTCCGGATCAATCTTTGTGACCCGTGCTTTGGCGATAACCCGCTCCCCCTCTTTTACCGATCTGGTAAACTGGATAGTCGACTTTGCGGTTAGCGCTAGCTCATCATTGATCACAGCAACCGCTAATGAATTCGCCTGGGCAAATAAATGATGTCCTCTGGCAATTTTATTTCGTTTGAAAACATGTTCCTTTTTTATATCAAGTATGGAAATTGCACTTTGATCAAGTTCCATATCGATAATTTCTCCAATTACTTCTTCTAGCGGCAATGAACGAACTTCGTCTTCAAACCGGTTTTCTGCTACGCTCTTGATCCTCTCCCTGAGTTCGGGAATAGACAATTCGAGTCGATCAAGTCTTATCGTTTGAATGCTGACAGCAAATTTTTCAGCCAGCTCTTCATCTGTTATGAATGGATTGTCTTTTATTGTATCAGTTAACAATGACTGCCGTTCTTTTTTATTGCGTTTCATCTTAAAACACCGCCCGAGCTATTAAGACTAGGTACTAATAGTAGTATATATACTATAAAAAAAGATTGCAACAAGAAAAATCGGGTCCAAGCGGATCAGATCACTTCTTCCACCTATCATTCTTCTAAAAAAGCAGAATGGCTTTGATCAATCCAGTTTTTCGTTTGCCAGGGCGCCTGATTCTGCCAAATACTCACGCAATGATCGGTATTTTTCACTTTGCCAAAAAGCTTTAGATTGGACCAGTAGGGACGCATCATTTCTCGCTGTTTCTAGCGCACGATAGTCATGGACCATGTCCGCTACTTTGAATTCTGGGAGACCGCTTTGTTTTTTTCCGAAAAAATCCCCGGGTCCGCGCAGTTCCAGGTCCTTTTCGCTTAGAACAAAACCATCATTCGTTTCAGACATGATTTTCATGCGTTCTTTCCCAACTTCGCTTTTCGGATCGGCGAGCAAAATGCAATAGGATTGGTCACTGCCGCGGCCAACCCTGCCTCGAAGTTGGTGGAGCTGGGACAAACCAAATCTTTCTGCATCATAAATGAGCATAACCGTTGCGTTCGGGACATTTACGCCGACTTCTACAACGGTAGTAGAGACGAGCACTTGCACTTCATTTTTACTAAAGGCTTTCATAATTTGGTCCTTTTCATCGGAAGGGAGCCGTCCGTGCATTAAACCAACTTGAAAACGGTCCTTAAAAAAGAAACTCAAGGAGCTATGGACATCGATTGCGTTTTGGACATCTAGCTTGTCTGACTCCTCAATTAACGGACAAATGACATACGCCTGCCTGCCTTTTCCCAGTTCCTTTTCCATGAAGGAGAGCACCCTCTCCAGCATTTCATGCCTTGCCCAATACGTTTCGATTGATTTGCGTCCGGCCGGCATTTCATCGATCACTGAGACATCCATTTCGCCAAAGACTGTGATTGCCAATGTTCTCGGGATGGGAGTTGCGGTCATGAACAGGACATCCGGATTTTCTCCTTTTACCCTAAGCACCCGCCTTTGTTCCACCCCGAATCGATGTTGTTCATCGGTAATGACAAGACCCAGGCTGTGAAAGTCAACTTCATCCTGAATTAAGGCGTGCGTACCAATCAAGACATCAATTTCCTGATTCTTTAGCGATTCAAGCAGCTCTCTTCGGCGTTTTCCCTTTACCGAACTTGTCAGCAAAGCAGTTTTTACTCCGAATGGCTCAAGCAACTGTTTCAAGGACATCGAGTGTTGATCAGCAAGGATTTCCGTTGGTACCATTAATGCTCCTTGATAACCAGCTGTTTTTGCAGCAAAAAGAGCAATCGCGGCAACCACTGTTTTTCCTGAACCGACATCCCCTTGAAGGAGGCGATTCATACGGTAAGGCGATTTCATATCACCGAGAATCTCATTGACGACCCGTTTTTGTGCTCCCGTTAACGGAAATGGCAGCCCGGTGACGAATTCCTTCAGCTTGCTTAATTGATAAGAAAACGCAATACCAGGACTCTGCTCTCGTTCGAGCTTTCGTAATGACTGCATTTTAAGCTGAAATAACAGAAACTCTTCGTAAACAAACCTTCTTCTTGCCTGCTTCATCTCATCTGAACCTGAAGGAAAATGCATCATTCTTAAGGCATCTGAACGGTTAAGAAGCTTGTATTTTTGCAGAAGCTCTGCTGGTAATATTTCGTTTATTTCCTGTCCGAACTTAGCAAAAGCCTGTTTGATTAGCCTTCTGATCGTGGGTACTGTCATTTTTCCCTTAACCGCGTATACTGGTTCAAAATCCTGGCTTTGAGCATTTTCTCCTGATGTCATGTGACTGGCAGTGATCGTCTGTCGGTGCTGATCCCACTTTCCGGTAACTGTAATTGTCTCTCCGACGATTATTTTTTGTTTTAAATAAGGCTGGTTAAAGAAAGTGATGATGATTAAGTATCGACCAACTAGCAATCTGACAGAAAGTCGATTCTTTTTCTTTCCATAATAAACGAGTGCTGGCTCACTGTGTACCTTGCCTTCCACCGTGATTCTTTCGTCATGTTTTGCTTCTGCCAAATCTTTCAGGCGATAATCTTCATACCGGTAAGGGAAGTATTCAAGCAAATCACCAACGGTCGTAATGCGCATATCTGCCAAAGTTTCCGCCATTTCATTGCCAATTCCTTTTATTACTGTAACTGGTTGGTTTAATTGTTCATTCACATTAGTCAAGCGGTGTGCCGAACTCTTGGCTTTTCAGCTTTCGGCCAAGCGGTGCTGCCGCTCCCCCTCCCTCCGTTTGCTATTTTCAAATTTTCCTTTCGTTCGCTAAGGCGATCCTCCTATAATTTCCTGGTAAACAGCGAAAAAGAAGGGGAGTCCCCTTCTATTTGTTAGCGCTTATTGCCATTTTCATTCTCCAGCCGAAAAATGATTATTCAATCGCAAAGATGAAAGCGTATAATGGCTGTTTCCCATTATAAACTTCGATCTCAACCTCTCCATATTTTCCTTCAATATACTCGATGATGGAATCAACATCTTCATCTGAAGCGTCTTCTCCTTTTAGAATAGTGAGAATTTCCGTGTCTTCATCGAGCATCTCGTCCAGTAGGTTCTTTGCTGCTTTCACTTTTTCGCGATCCTTGACCACAATTTTCCCATCAGCAAGCCCCATAAAATCACCAGTTTCAATTTCAAGTCCATCGATGCTGGTGTCACGGACTGCATACGTCAGTTGACCTGTTTTTACATGCTGGATCGCTTCTGTCATCGCTTCCTTGTTTGTGGAAGGATCGGCGGAAGGATTGAAGGAGAGCAATGCTGTCATTCCTTGCGGGACAGTCTTCGTAGGAATGACTACTACTTCTTCCTCTGCTACCTCTGCGGCCTGTTCAGCAGCCATGATAATGTTTTTATTGTTAGGCAGGATGATTACCTTGCGTGCATGAACCTCTTTGATCGCCTTAATAATGTCTTCCGTGCTTGGGTTCATCGTCTGGCCGCCTTCAATCACGGCGTTTGCACCAATGCTGCGGAAAAGGTCGGCCAGTCCCGAACCCATGGAGACAGCGACAATTCCGTACTCCTGCTTTTCTTTCCTCGATTCCTTATCCTGGGTTTGCAAAGGTGTTGTCGATTCACTGATTATATCTGAGTGCTGCTGACGCATATTTTCGATTTTCATATTAATGAGGCTGCCGTATTTTTGTCCATATGACAAAACATCACCAGGCTGTTCTGAATGGATATGTACTTTCACCACTTCTTCATCGGAAATGACAAGAAGAGAATCGCCAAATTTGCTCAAGTCCTGGCGGAAATTTTCCTCAGAGAATGTTCCTTTCCCGTCAAGCTTAACCATAAATTCCGTACAATAGCCGAATTCGATATCCTCCGTATTCATGTGGCTCTGAACGTTCTTATGATGCTCGGCGCTAACAAGCTCCGTCATTTTCGGCATCGCAGATGGGGAGTCAGACAGCTTTTCTCCCTTCAATTCTGCAAGAAAGCCTTCATAAACGAAAACAAGGCCTTGACCGCCACTATCTACCACTCCTACTTCCTTTAAGACTGGCAGCAGATCGGGTGTGCGATTCAGCGAAGCTTTCGCTTCTTTAAGAACCTCTTCCATCAGTCCGGCAATGTTATCGTGGTTTGGCGCAACGGCAACAGCATGCTTTGCTGCGTCTTTAGCTACGGTTAAGATGGTTCCTTCTACCGGCTTCATAACCGCTTTATAAGCAGTCTCTACACCCGCGTTTAATGCAGCTGCAAATTCAAGCGATGTGATAGTTGGCTTTGTTTCAATCGCTTTGGAAAAACCGCGAAATAGTTGCGAAAGGATGACTCCTGAGTTTCCTCGCGCACCCATTAGCAGACCTTTCGCAAGCGCGGAACCTACCTTTCCGATATGTTCCTGTACATTGTTCTTTACTTCCTTAGCACCGGAAGTCATCGATAAATTCATATTTGTTCCCGTATCACCATCAGGAACAGGGAAGACGTTCAATGCATCGACATATTTGGCATTCGCAGCCAGGTGGTTGGCCCCCTGAATCACCATCTCCGCAAAACGTTTTCCGTCTAGAACATTAATGGACACAAATCCTTCCTCCTCTTACGGGTTCGTTACACGAACTCCTTGAACGTAAATATTGACCGAGTCTACAGCCAGTCCGACTGTTTTATCAAGCGTGTACTTTACCTTTGACTGGACATTGTTAGCAACCTCGGAAATTTTCGTTCCATAGCTCACAATAATATACATATCAATATGTACTTCCTCATTTTCCTGGCGAACGATGACTCCACGTGTAAAATTCTCCTTACGCAGAATATCTGTTAATCCGTCCTTGATCTGATTCTTAGAAGCCATCCCGACAATCCCATAACAATCAACTGCTGCACCGCCCGCAATTGTTGCAATGACATCATTTGATATATCAATTTGTCCGTACTTCGTTTTTAGCTCGATGGACACGATTCGTTCCCCCTTTGGAAAAATAGCAGTATGCTACCGTTTATTTTACTATAAGCCAATCCATTTTTAAAGTTATTCTGTCCTTCCCTTTATTATTCAGCAAGAAATCAACCTATATGTCAAGGTTTTTTTCTTTATAGCTTTTGCCGGAAGTATTGCAAATGGGAAATTTCTATGATAAATTATTAAAGTATGTCAGAGAAAAAGTTATCCTATTTCAATTACCATTCTGACGATATGCAAATTATTGCAGAAATATAGTAACAGCTTTTGTCAGTTAGGAGGGAAATCATATGCCACGTAAATGTGTAGTAACTGGTAAATCAACTCATTCTGGGAACGCACGCTCCCACGCAATGAACGCAAATAAGCGTACATGGGGTGCTAACCTTCAAAAAGTTCGTATTCTCGTAGACGGTAAGCCGAAGCGTGTTTGGGTATCTGCAAGAGCTTTAAGATCAGGTAAAGTAGAACGCGTTTAAATCATTTAAAATCGCAGTTTTTCTGCTCGCTCCAGCAGCCAGCAGAAAAGTTGCATGGCATCCACTAGAGGATGCCTTTTTTATTTTTGTTCTTTTCCGCCGGCCGGTTGTGTTTATTTTTCCCAAATGAGGCCAAAATAATAGCACCCTGCCTAAAAGGATGCTAAAATCAACAATTTTTTTCTTTTATCTTTCAACTTTAGCCGCTTTAATCCTTTTTAAACGCTCCTAACATTGCCCGAACGAGTCCACCTAAAAATTTAGGCAGTTTGATTGTATAGAATCTCATACCGTCCCTCCTCACCATCTCTCGCCAAACCAGACTTCTTTCTACATCCCTATAGTATATTCAAGGGTATTTAAAATTTGCTCCTCCAGGGAAGAATTCCTCACACGGGAAGAACCCTGAGCTAAGTGCAGACATTTCAATCCCTGCTTCTTACAACTAATAATATGCCTTCGGAAAATGAAAAAGTACCATGACCTCTTATAAGTTCATTACTAATACATAGTGTCGACCCCAACGGAATATGACAATCATTTAATGGGTATTTAAAATTTTCAAGCGACAGTCCGGAGACAATCGGTGTAATGGGAAGGAAGGAGATATATTTAAAATTATCCATTGCTTGAACGGTGTAACTTCCAGGTGTCGTTACATACAAAATATTCTTTGTATCAATGATCTGGATGTGGACAGAAGTCTCCTCCTTAAGCGGTCTGACCAGAAGTTGGGTATTGGCCATGAAGTGATCAAGGCGTCCCCCTGTCGCCCCAAAAATGGAAATCGACTCTGGGTGCTGATCTAGTGCCCAATTTAGCGCAAGCTCCATGTCTGTCTCATCTTTTTCCGGTTTGAATTTCTTTAGATCAGCAACTGCCTTTTCAATGGACGCCATTTCTGCTTCGGAAACGGAGTCAAAATCCCCAAAAGCTGCGGCGGGTTTTACGCCTGCTTCCAATAAATAGAATACTCCGCGATCAATTCCAACCCAGATTGCGTTTTCCTCTTCATATTGATGGAAATCCGGTATAAGATTCTGTGGCCCACCGGCAACAAGGTTAATTTTCATGACAATAACTCCTCTATCTTCTTTTTTGTTTATAGTAGGAAAGCCAGCCTTTCTTTAGGCTGGCTTTTCCTTATGGTCTTAAACTAGCGATTGCTGCTTCTCTGTCTTTGTTGTTGAAGACTGCCGAACCTGCGACCAGAACATTTGCCCCTGCTTCCACCACAAGCTTGGCTGTCTCCTCGTTCACTCCACCGTCGACCTCAATTTCCAGCTCTGGATGATACAAATCAGCCAGTTTCTTGACTTCTCTGATTTTTGGAAGGACAGAAGTTAGAAACTTCTGTCCGCCAAAACCAGGATTGACTGACATGAGCAGTACCATGTCAACATCCTCGATGATGTGCCTCAAATTTTCTACCGGTGTGGCAGGATTCAAAACGACACCTGCCTTTGCCCCTGTCGATTTAATCAATTGGATCGTCCGGTGAAGATGCCGGCACGCTTCCACATGAACGGTAATATAGTCAGCACCCGCGTTGGCAAATGCTTTGATATACTGATCCGGATTCTCGATCATTAGGTGAACATCAAGGGGAAGCTTTGTCACTGGCCTGATTGCTTCGACAAGCAGTGGCCCAATTGTAATATTTGGCACGAAATGGCCATCCATTACATCGACGTGAATATAATCGGCCCCGCCTCGCTCGACATCCTTTATTTCTTCGCCAAGTCGAGAAAAGTCTGCCGATAAAATGGAAGGTGCAATTTTAACCATGATCAATACCTCGGCTTTCTATCTTTTATTTCTAACAAAAAATCTTTGTAATGCTCATATCTGTACTCAGGTAGTGTACCTGACACGACTGCTGTTTTGACAGCACATTTAGGCTCAGCCATATGAAGACAGCCTCGAAATTTACAATCCTCACTAATTTGAGCGATATCAGGAAAGCATGCGTTCAATTCCTCGACCTCCAGATCGGTGAATTCCAGAGAACTGAAGCCCGGTGTATCAGCTACAAGACCGTTTTTAATCGAGAGTAACTCCACATGCCTTGTTGTATGCTTTCCTCGTCCAAGATGCGAGGAGATAACGTCCGTTTTCAAGTCGAGATCAGGTCTGATGGCATTGAGCAGAGACGACTTTCCAACACCAGACTGCCCTGCGAAAACAGATATCTTGCCTTCGATGTGGGGGCTTAACTTCTCAAGGCCCTCAGAAGTTTCTGAGGAAGTAAAAATGACTTCATATCCAGCATTTCGATAATCTCCTGCAAATCCATCAAGCCTTGATTTTTGCTCGTCATTCGTTAAATCCATTTTTGTAATGCAAATGATAGGCTTAATATGATTATATTCAACTAGGACAAGGAACCGATCAAGCAGTGCTGTACTGAATTCAGGCTCTACTGCCGAAAAAACAAGGATAGCCTGGTCCACGTTTGCAATTGGTGGACGAACAAGCTCATTTTTCCGTTCTTTCACTTCGAGGATATAGCCTTCTTTGTCATTTTCGGCTTGAAAAACCACCTCGTCGCCAACAAGGGGGGTAATTTTATTCTTACGGAAAATTCCTCTCCCGCGGCATTGAACTACCCCATTCTCATTGGAAACATAATAAAAACCGCTCAGCGCCTTGATAATTTTGCCCTCAGGCATAGCAACACTCCCTGTCTGTTAGTCTTCTGGATAATCAACGCTACCACTATCAAAAATCTCTCCATCCCGCAGGATTCGATACTCTCCCTTTTTGCCAGGCGCAATTAGGAAATCAAGACTCACCAATGTGTCCTCAGTGATGTCAATCGTGTTGACTGGAGTTTCATCGGTATGGTTTACGTCATTTATATAGATCGTGATCTTCTGTGGAACTCCTTCTTCTTTAGGCTGGTATGGTACTGTAATTTCAAGCGTTTTTTCTTTTGGAACAGGTTCTGGCCCTTTTGAAATTACAACGCTTACCTTACTTCCTGGCGGGAGCTCTGTTCCTGCTTCAGGGTTTTGGGAAATAACCAATCCAGCCGGTACTGTGTCATGAAACTCCTCCGAACTCTCTATTATAAGTCCGGTGGTGTCCGCATACAGATCGAGGTTTCGTTGATTGTATTCCTTTAAATTACCGAGAGGAACCAATTCTGGCCCAATACTGACTTTGAATTCTAATATGGTGTCTGCCGGAACGACAAATTCCCCGCCGGGAGGATATTGTTCCAGAATTGTACCAGGCTCGCTGTCGTCATGCTCTTCGGTTTTTTGGATGTCTTTAAAGCCTTTTCCTTCTAACAGTTTGACTACATCGTCGTAGTTCCTGTCGGTGTAATCCGACATTTCCAATTCTGCTTTTCCGGTACTGATATACAAGTCAATTTCATTTCCTTCTTTGATCATTTTACCAGCTTCCGGATTAGTTCTGATAACATTTCCTTCTTCAATTTCTTCATCGCTCACCTCTTTTTTGTCTCCAATAATAAAACCAGTGGACATGAGTTCAGCGACTGCTTTTTCTAGTTCCATGCCACTTACGTCCGGCACTTTCTTATCCTTTGGCCCAAACAGCTCTGGACCCAAAGTCACCATGACAATACCCGAAGTCAGGATGAGCAAAAACAGCACAGTTAAAATAACGGGCCATTTCTTTCTCCGGTTTTTTTTCTCTTTCGTTGCCTGTTCCAATGCATTTTGAGCATCTTTACGGATAATAGTTTCATCTGAATTATGATAAGGCCGGTCATTTGTAATAATAGGAATCGCTTTCGTAGCTTCATCATCCACCGGTATAATAAACCTGCCTTCGTTCAAACGGCTATCATCAAGCGATGTCCGTAAATCATCTTCCATTTCATCGACATTGTCGTATCGATGGAATGGATCCTTCGCAGTCGCCTTGAGCACGATATTTTCAACACTCTGGGGAATTTCCGGATTCCATCTTTTTAAAGATGGCGTTTCTGATTGAAGATGCTTCAATGCGATGGATACGGCCGATTCACCTGAAAAAGGGAGTCTGCCTGTAAGCAATTCAAACATAACGATCCCGATTGAATAAATATCTGATTTTTTATTTGCCATGCCGCCTCTGGCCTGTTCTGGTGACAGATAGTGCACAGACCCGAGCACCGAATTCGTCTGGGTAATACTCGTAGCGCTCAATGCCATTGCAATGCCAAAGTCCGTGATCTTAACCATCCCGTTTTTATCTATTAAAATATTATGTGGCTTGATATCACGATGAACAATGTGATTGTGATGAGCATGAGAGATTGCGGATGTCACCTGTTTCATTATCTCAAGAGCTTCCGTAACTGGAACTGGAGCATGGCGCTGTATGTATTGTTTCAGTGTCTGACCCTCGACATATTCCATTACAATATAATACAGTCCGTCCTCTTCTCCCACATCATATATACTAACGATGTTCGGATGGGTAAGGCTCGTTGCGGACTGAGCCTCTCTGTGGAATCTGCGAATGAATTCTTCGTCATTGGCAAAATCAAGACGAAGCATTTTGACTGCAACATCCCTGTCAAGGATCATATCATGCGCAAGATAGACATTTGCCATCCCGCCGCCGCCAATCATTCCCTTGATTTTATATCGACCGCTGATTCTTTTTCCGTTGATCATATTTTTCACCTGCCCTCGTTGAATTCCTGGTATTCGACGATTGCAAGAGTAATATTATCTTCGCCGCCATACTGATTGGCCATTTTGATAAATTCTTCGGCTTTCTCTTCCAGAGACAAATTAGTGTCAGAAAGGATGCTTGCCATTTCTTCCTGGCTGACTTTATTGGAAAGTCCGTCTGAACAAAGCAACAGCACATCCTCTTCTTCAAATATGATCGTCTTAATGTCCATCTCCACTAATTCTTCGGTTCCAAGGGCTCTTAAGAGCACATTTTTACGCGGATGATGCTCTGCATCTTCCTTTGAAATTTGTCCAGAACGAACGAGTTCATTGACAAGAGAATGGTCTTCCGTTAACTGTTTGAACCCTGATTCATTCCGCAAATAACAGCGGCTGTCACCGATGTTCACCACTGTTGCGAACAGATTCGTACAGATGGAGGCGACAATTGTCGTGCCCATGCCTTCACATTCTGTATGATGCAAGGAATGCTGGAAAATTTCTTGATTAACCTGCACTACCGCTTCCCGCAGCCATTGTTCTGCTTCTTCTGCTGTATGTATTCTTGTTGACTTTTCCCAGAGCAGTTTTAAATGCTGGGTTGTCATTTCACTAGCTACGTCTCCTGCACGGTGGCCGCCCATGCCATCTGCTACGATGGCAAGGCGCTGTCCGTGAGGGTTCATAAAGATGCCGCCATTGTCTTCATTATGCAGGCGGATTTTTCCCCTGTCTGTCATGAAAACAGCCTTCATCTTGTCACCTCGTCTCTTCTTTTCTTTCTTTTGCCCGAAGTTGTCCGCAAGCTGCTTCAATGTCATGCCCTTGTTCTCTTCTTATTGTCACATTCACTCCGAGGTCGCGAAGGGTGCGTTCAAATTGAAAGATCTGTCTCTTAGGTGTTCTTACGTAATCACGTTCAGGTACGTAATTTACGGGAATCAAATTGATATGGCATTTCAATCCTTTTACGAGCTGGGCAAGCTCCTCCGCATGCTCCACCTGATCATTCACTCCGCCAAATAGCCCATATTCAAAACTAATTCTGCGACCTGTTTTGTTCACATAATAGCGGACCGCATCCATTAAATCGGGAAGCTTATAGGCTCGGTTGATTGGCATCAATCTGCTGCGCAACTCCGTATTTGGAGCATGCAGAGAAATCGCAAAGTTAATCTGCATATTTTCATCAGCAAATTGGTAAATCCTCGGTATGATACCACTTGTTGAAACGGTAATATGACGAGCGCCGATATTCATGCCTTTCTCATGATTCATGATTTTTAGGAAGGAAAGCATATGGTCATAGTTATCAAATGGTTCACCGATTCCCATGATGACAATGGAGCTCACTCTCTCATCTGTTTCATCGAGAGTTTGTTGTACTTTTACGACCTGGGCAACAATTTCTCCTGCCTCGAGGTTCCTTTTTAACCCTCCAAGTGTAGAAGCGCAAAAAGTACAGCCAATTCGGCAGCCAACCTGAGTAGTGACGCAAACTGAATTTCCATATTCATGTCTCATAAGCACGGTTTCGATTGAAACCCCATCATGCAGTTCAAACAGGAACTTGATTGTTCCGTCAGATGATGTTTGCTGGATGATCGTATGGAGTGTTGTCAGCACAAAATGCTGTTCCAATTTGTCCCGTAAAGACTTTGAAAGATTCGACATATCCTCGAACGATGCTGCTCTTTTTTTGTAAAGCCAGTCATAAATCTGTTCCGCCCTAAAAGGCTTTTCGCCTTGCTCCTTCAGCCAGTCTCTCCATTCATTCAGTTGAAGGGAATAAATGGATCTCTTGACTGTTGCTTCTGTCGCTATAGTTCCTGTTGTTTTTTCCTGTTTCATTATTCTACCTTCTTTCTCAAACACGCAATGTAAAACCCATCAGAGCCAAAGTCCTGAGGAAGGATTTGAACCTCGAAGCCATTAATCAATGGCCTGATTGCCTCTGGCATTCTTTCTGCAAGTGTTGGATCTCCCGAGAATTCAGGATGCTTGCGCAAAAATATGTCTATCACTTCCTGATTTTCTTCCCGATCCACTGTGCATGTACTATAAACAAGCGTACCTTCCTCTTTCAGCAATGGCGCTACTGATTCTAGAAGGCTTAGCTGAATGGCTTTCAGCTGACTGAGATCCTGTTCTTTCTTCGTGTATTTCATGTCAGGCTTTCGTCTCATTACACCAAGTCCTGAACAGGGGGCATCGAGTAAAATACGGTCCATCGATTTATGCTGAAATTTTTGCGCCGCCTCTCGGCTATCCATTTTTTGCGCCTCGATATTTCCTAGCCCAAGTCGTTCAGCCGTTTGGGAAATCAGCTTCACCTTATGTTCGTGAAGGTCTAGGGAGATTACTTTGCCGCTATTTCCAAGCTTTTCTGCAATATGAGTTGATTTCCCCCCAGGGGCAGCACATGCATCGAGGATGATCTCTTCTTCCTCTATTCCAAGTGCGTGGGCAACTAGCATAGAACTCTCATCCTGAATTGTCAATAAACCATAATGAAATGCTTTGGAAGAGGCGAGATTGCCGCGGAGGCATTTAATGGCTTCCGGCAGGATTGGGCTTGGTTCCACTTCAAAGCCTTCTTCCTCGAGCAACGCTAGGCACTCCTCACGGGAAATCCTTGTCAAATTGACTCTTCCTGTCTGCAGGGGAACAGTCAAATTCACTTCACACATTTCCCTTGTCTTTTCTATCCCAAACTGGACGACCCATCTCCTGACTAACCATAATGGATGGCTAGTCTCAATGGAAATTCTTTCTGCAGGATCGATTATCGTAGCAAGTTGAGGAAGTCCGTTTCGCTGAATGCTGCGAAGAACACCGTTCACCAGGCTCGCAATGCCTTTGTGTCCGCGCCGCTTCGAAATTTCAACTGCTTCAAAAATTGCTGCTCTATCTGGTATTTTATCTAAATACACCATTTGATAAACGGTCATGCGAAGTAAATTGACGACCCATGTTTGCAATTTCTTATTTTTCTCGATAAATGGCTTAAGGTAGAAATCAAGGGTCATTTTGCGCTGTAAAGTCCCATAAACTAATTCAGTCAGCAAGCCGATATCAATTGCACTAATTTCATTTGTTTTTATTGCATTATTTAGAAGCAAATTGCTGTAAGCCTGGTTCTTTTCAACCGTTTCCAGGAGTTGCAATGCGGCATCCCTGACATTTTTCTTTTTGCTCATGTTAATCTCCTAACTTTACGCCGGGCTCTAAGTTCGCCCCTGCCCCCAACAGAAATTGCCTAGCGTCCATCTTTTTCTTGCCAGATGGCTGAAGCTCGGTAATCTTAATCGCAATATCATCTCCAGTTGCCACTATAAAACCGTCGTCTTCCAGTCTGACGATGGTACCCGCTTGCTCACTTCCTTTGTAGTTCGTCCTTAAAGAATTCCATATCTTCATTACTGCCCCATCCATTGTCGTATAAGCAACCGGCCATGGATTCATGCCGCGGATATGGTTGTAGATAGCGTTTCCTGATTTGGTCCAATCAATTTTCTCCTGTTCCCGCTTGATATTCCAGGCAAAAGTCGCTTCGTCTTCCTTTTGCGGGATCGGAGTAATTTCTCCGCGTACTAGCTTCGGAATCGTCTCAGATAAGAGGTCCGCCCCGGCAACGCTCATTTTATCATGCAAAGACCCTACCGTATCTGTTTCTGTGATGGGAACTTCCACTTGTGCCAGAATATCCCCTGCATCCAGCTTTTCAACCATATACATAATCGTAATTCCCGTTTTCTCTTTTCCCTCTATGATCGCATAATGGATTGGTGCTCCGCCTCGCAGTTCTGGCAATAGCGAAGCATGGACATTAATACAGCCCATCTTTGGTGCTTTTAACAGCTGATTTGGCAATATTTGTCCAAAGGCAGCAGTGACGATTAAATCTGGTTCAAGGGCAAAGATTTTCTCCAGTTCTTCCTTTTGACGGATTTTTTCCGGCTGGTAAACAGGGATGCCATGCTTCAGCGCTTCTGTTTTTACCGGCGGCGCAGTCAGTAGTCGCTTTCTGCCAACAGGGCGATCAGGCTGTGTGACCACACCGACTACCTCATAGCCTTCCACAACTAGCCTTCGCAAAATCGGTACGGAAAAGTCCGGAGTTCCCATAAATACAATTCTTGTCATTCCTGGTTCAACTCCTCTAAGTCAGCTTCTTCCATATATTTCAACACTTTCGTGGTAAACAACACACCATGCAGATGATCGATTTCATGCAGAATCGCCCTTGCTAAAAACTCCTCTGCTTCGATTTCAAACGTCTGTCCTTTCCGGTTTTGTGCCCTCACCTTCACATAATTAGGCCGGGTTACCTCTCCGTATACTCCCGGAAAGCTCAAGCACCCTTCTGGCCCGGTCTGCTCCCCGCTAGTTTCAAGAACCACTGGGTTGATCAGCTCCATTGTGCCATGCTCATCGTCAATATCGACAATCGCAATCTGTTTCTTTATATTAATTTGTGGAGCGGCAAGGCCGACTCCATCAAACTCGATCATTGTCTCGTACATATCATCCAGCAGTTTGGAAAGCTTTTTATCGAATAACGTGACTGTTTCGCACTCCTGCTCCAATATTTCTGCTGGGAAGATTACTATTTTTCTTACTGCCAAAATAAATCCTCCAAAAATTCCATTTGCATTATTAGCTTGTTCCAACAGCCTTAGCTGTAAACTTTCCTGTTTTCATAAAAAGCACTACATCATAATATAAGGATTCAGGTCAACGGAAATCTGCAGCCCGCCTGATCCCATTTCCTGCTGATAATGCTCCAGTATCGATTTTAACGCAGTGCTTAGTTCTGGCTCCTTTTTGTATTTTATCAAACATTGATAGCGATATCTATCATTGATGCGAGGGATCGGCGACGCAACCGGTCCGAGCACTACTGCATCCTTAGATAGTCTGGAATGAATAAATTGGGCAATTTTCTCGGTAACCGCTACTGCCTTCATCAATTCTTCATGACTGACTGTCACAAGCGATAAATAATAAAACGGAGGATATTGATGACCCTTTCGCATCAACATCTCCTGCTGATAAAATCGGTCGTAATCCTGGGTTCCTGCCAGCTCCACACTATAATGTTCGGGGGAATAAGTCTGGATAACTACCTCACCCGGAAGCTTATGCCTTCCAGCACGACCGCTGACCTGAGTCAAAAGCTGAAATGTTTTTTCTGAAGATCGAAAATCCGGGAGGTTCAGCATCGTGTCTGCCGAAAGTACACCTACAAGCGTTATGTTCGGAAAGTCTAGCCCTTTGGCAATCATTTGCGTCCCCAACAAAATATCGGCTTGTCCATCCTGGAATGCATTCAACAGTCTTTCGTGTGACCCTTTCCGTCCAGTCGTATCCACATCCATCCTGATAATCCGAGCTTCTGGGATCAGTTTGAGCAGCTCCTCCTCCACTTTTTGGGTTCCGGTGCCGAAATAACGGATATGCTCACTATGGCATTCAGGACACACAGTCGGTACCTTGTCTTCATACCCGCAATAATGGCATTTCATCTGTTCATTATATCGATGGTAGGTCAGTGTAATGTCGCAATGTGGACAATTCATCACGTAACCGCAATCGCGGCACATAACAAAAGAAGAATGGCCGCGCTTATTTAAAAACAGGACCATCTGTTCTTTTTTTTCAAGCCGGTCCTTTATTTTTTCAAACAGCCTTACCGAAAACATCGAGCGATTTCCAGACCGAAGTTCTTCCCGCATATCGACAATCTCAACTGCAGGCAACGCTTGATTGTTCATCCTTTTTGGAAGAGACAGCAAGGTATATCGCCCCTTTTGCGCTCTGGCGAAGGATTCAAGTGACGGTGTTGCGCTGCCGAGAACGACCGGACACGCAAATGTTTTAGCCCTTTGAATCGCAACATCCCTGGCATGATAGCGTGGGTTTTCTTCCTGTTTGTAGCTTGTTTCATGCTCTTCATCAATGATGATAATGCCAATGTTCTCGAATGGAGCAAAAATGGCTGACCGTGCTCCTACGACTACTTTGACTTCCTTGCGTTGAATTTTCCGCCACTCATCATATTTCTCCCCTGCCGATAGGCCGCTGTGCATCACGGCAACGAGATCACCGAACCGCTCCTTGAACCGGGTGACCATTTGCGGGGTCAATGATATTTCTGGCACTAGCACAATTGCTTCTTTTCCTTTGCGCAAGACTTCCTGGATCGACTGAAGGTAGATTTCCGTTTTGCCGCTGCCTGTTACTCCATATAATAGGAAGACTTCATGCTGCTCCGTTTCAATCGAAGAAAGTATCGGTCTGATTGCAGTTTCCTGCTCAACCGTCAGCTTAAGGGAAACTCTCTTTTCAAATTTTCTTTCCGAATAAGGGTCTCTGTAGACTTCCAACTCTTCCGTCTTCACGATTCCCTTCTTCAAAAGTGACTGAACGGTTGCTTGAGAGATTCCTAAAGTCGTCAAAAGCAGGCGCTGTTCCACGGGCTCAGGATGTTCCAGGAAGAAATCAATGACTGCTTGCTGTCCAGATGCCTGTGAGGGAAGCTCTGTTCTTGCTGCTTGCAGCTGCTCTGTTTCCAACGCAGGAGAAATATGCTTAAGCATTTTTTTGCGCACCCTGTCCTTCACCTGATAGACAACCTCGACCCTGCCGGCGGCTGCCTCCTTCTGCAGTTTCTGAACAAGCCCCTTTGCAACTGCATCGTCCCACTTTATCTCTCGATGATCTAAAAACAAATCGACCAGATCATTTGGTAATTCACTTCTTTCTGTCCCCTTCGAAAGAACAAGCTTCTTTTCGTATTTTGCCTTTAGCGCAGCTGGAAGCATCGCTTGGTAAACTGAAATTTTATAGCTTAATGTGTGTTCTGTCAGCCACGCCCCAAGAAGCAGCAGTTCCTCATTCAATACCGGGGTTAAATCCAGTGGTTCAATGATGGAACGCAGCTTAGCGAAGCTTGACTGATCTTTTAGCTCTGTAACAAATCCCTGGATTTTCCGTGGACCAAAAGGAACGATGACCCTTGTTCCAGGTTTAATGACGTCCAGGAACTTATCAGGAATTTTATAGTCAAATGTTTTATCCGTCTGCTTGGCAGGTACATCGACAATAACACCCGCTATATTCATAGGCTATCATCCCGTTTTAAAAGTAGACTGACTTCCGAGAGGATCCGCCGGGCAACCTCCGTTTTGGCCATGAGAGGTAGTTCGAGCTTGCTGCCGTCTTTTTTGTAGATAGTAACTATATTAGTATCCACACCAAATCCGGCCCCTTTCTGTTTTACGTCGTTGGCAATGATGAGATCAGCATTTTTCCTGGCGAGCTTGCCTATAGCATGTTTTTCGATCTCAGTGGTTTCAGCTGCGAAGCCAACGATGACTTGATGAGCCTCTTTTCTTTTTCCTAGTTCAAAAAGGATATCTTTCGTCCGTTCAAGCTCAAGTGCCTGTTCACCTTCTTTTTTCTTCATCTTATCTTTCTGGATATATTTAGGCCGGTAATCTGCGACAGCAGCGGTTCCGATCAAAGCATCTGCTTTCGCGAAATACTCAAGTGCAGCACGGTACATTTCTTCGGCGCTTTCTACCTCTATTAGCTCCGCCCCTTTTGGCGGAGCAAGCGATACCGGACCAGAAACAAGGATGACCTTCGCCCCCATCCTTACCGCTTCCTCGGCAATCGCATACCCCATTTTTCCAGTTGAATGGTTGGTGAGAAACCGGATTGGATCGATTTTTTCCCTTGTAGGCCCGGCAGTGATCAAAACCGTTTTTCCTGAAAGCTCCCAGTTTTTGGTTCGGAAAAATTGGCTGACTTTCTCTACAATTGTCTCTGGTTCCTCTAGGCGGCCTTTCCCTGTGTATCCACAGGCCAGATAGCCTTCACTTGGTTCAATGAATTCGTAATCGAAGCCCCTAAGAGTTTCGATATTTTTCGTCACAGCTGGGTGTTGATACATATGCACATTCATAGCCGGTGCTATCCACACGGGGGCAACAGCGGCAAGCAATGTTGTGGAGATCATCGTGTCGGCAATTCCGTTCGCAAGCTTGCCAATGATATTGGCAGTGGCCGGTGCAACGAGGATTAAATCCGCCCAATCCGCCAGGTGGATATGTGCAATCTTTTGCGGGTTTTTTTCATCAAATGTATCGGTATACACCTCACTCCGGGACAATGCCTGGAATGTGAGCGGAGTAACAAATTTTGCTGCTGATTCACTCAGGATTACTTTTACCTCTGCGCCAGCCTGAGTCAGCTTGCTTGTCAGCGCCGCGCTTTTATATACAGCAATCCCCCCAGTGACGCACAATAGAATCTTTTTTCCGTTCAGCATGTCAGAGTACCCCCATTTTAACTAGATACTATCATTATGATTGAACTATACCATTTTTTCGCAGAATAATCATGGCAGAGGGATGATATATTCCTTGCATACTTCCTAAACAACAAAAAATAACAACCCAATAAAAAAGGTTGTTATCACGGTGTTATTCGTTGATATTCAACTCTTCATGACTTCCGGCTGTTTTGAAGTGAAGTTTATCAGCGTTGATTTCTTCTAGCGCTTTCCCAACAAATTTTTTGGAAATGTATTTTTCGAGTTTCGGATCATAATGAACCTGCATGCTGCGTGCGCGTTTGGCCGCAACTGACACTAAAGAATATTTCGAATCAATTTTAGTCATTAAAGAATCAATAGATGGATACAGCATTTAATCTACCTCCAGCATTTTTTTATAGCGGTGTTGCACCCGTTCTCTGCGGCAGTGCTCAGCTATGACAATCGATTTGATGCGCCCTGCCGCTCTTTCAACTTGGTCGTTTTCCACAACATAATCATATAATTCCATCATCTCAAGCTCTTCCCTTGCCGCTTTCATTCTGCCTTTGATGATATCCTCTGTTTCCGTCCCCCTGGTAACAATTCGGTTTTCCAGCTCTAAAAGGCTAGGCGGAGCTAGGAAAATGAACAGTCCTTCAGGAAATTTCCTTCTTACCTGGCTCGCTCCCTGAACTTCAATTTCAAGGAAAACATCCTTCCCCGCATCAAGCGTTGCGCGGACGTACTCGACAGGTGTTCCATAGTAATTGCCTACAAATTCTGCATACTCGAGCAGTTGGTCGTCCCTGATCATCTCTTCAAATTCTTCCCTTGTTTTAAAGAAATAATCTACTCCATTCCGTTCTCCTTCACGAGGAAGCCGGGTGGTTGCTGAAACGGAATATTCGAAAGCGGTATCCGGCTGGGAAAATAATTCTTTCCGAACCGTTCCTTTGCCGACCCCGGATGGTCCTGAAAGTACAATTAACAATCCTTTTTCCTGCATGAACACGTCCTACCCTTCATCCAAAATATCCTCTCGATCAATCAAACGGTTTGCCACTGTTTCCGGCTGTACCGCAGAAAGAATGACATGGTCGCTGTCCATCACGATGACAGCCCTGGTTCGCCTTCCATATGTTGCATCTATTAACGATCCTCGGTCCCGTGCATCCTGGATAATCCGTTTGATCGGAGCTGATTCAGGACTTACGATAGAAATGATTCTATTAGCAGAAACTATATTGCCGAAGCCTATATTAATAAGCTTAATTGCCATGATGGTCCCCCAATCATCAGTTAATTATTTTGGCCCTTAACGGCGCCTTCTAAACTCACTCCATATTTTGCACTTGTTCCTTAACCTTTTCAAGGAGGCTTTTCATCTCGACAACTTCCCTGGCAATTCTAGCATCGTTTGCTTTGGAGCCAATCGTGTTAACTTCGCGATTCATTTCCTGCAGGAGAAAATCCAATTTCCTTCCAAGAGGTTCGTCCGCTTTCAAAATTTCATTGAATTGGCTCACATGACTTTCAAGGCGGGCAATTTCCTCACTGATGTCGGCTTTATCAGCAAAAAAAGCGGCTTCTGTCATGAACCTGTCATCCGCTGCATTGGCTTCCATGAGGTCAGCTAGCTTTTTTTTAAGCCTTTCACGATACTGCTCCACAACATCTGGGGCAAGTTGTTTTACATGGGAAAGATGCTTTAACACCTGATCTATATATTTCAAGACATCCCTTTGAAGAGCTTGACCTTCTAATCTGCGCATTTCGACTAGCTTTAAACCCGCCTCTTCCACTGCAGTTAGCACAAGCGTATCCAACTCATCATTATCGGTTTCCTTTTCTTCAATGTGAACAATATCATCCCTGTTGACAATATCTCGGATTTCCAAATCTCCCGCTAAACTGTACCTGTTTTTAATCGCGGATATGTTATCAACAAATTCGTCAAGGGCTTCCCAGTCAATATGTACTCTTCGGCTGACGATCCCTTCTCCCTCCAAAGTGACAAAAACTTCGACTCTTCCTCTTTTAATGTGTTCGCCAAGTTTTTTTTTAATTTTTTCTTCGGTTTTGAGAAGCTGTCTCGGCAATCGAATATGGAATTCACAAAAACGGTGATTGACCGTTTTTACTTCCACCGTTACCGTGCAACGTTCCGTTTCTGCCTTGCTCCTTCCAAACCCAGTCATACTGACGATCATTCCAGACACATCCAATCTGTTCATATGGAACAGGAACTATATGTAAAAAAAGAAAGGCAATAGAGGCTCTCTATTACCTAACGGATTATATCATATTTCTCTTTGTTTTTCTTGCATAAAATGTTCCGGCAAGCAAAAAGGTTGGAATGGCAGATAAGCCTAGTATCAGCAGCCAATCAGTCAGCAGAATCGGGACGGTATGGAATATTGGCTGCAAGGCAGGAGAATAAATGACTACCAAAACCATCATCAGCGAGGAAAGTACTGCCCAAACCAAATATTTATTTCCAAATGGATTACGAGCAAAGATCGATTTTTCACTCCTGCAATCAAACACATGGATTAACTGCGCCACGACAAGTGTTGCGAAGGCAATCGTCTGTGCATACATAAGATCCTCAGGATTTCTTCGATAAATAACGATGAATGCGATCAACGTCATCAAGCCGATCAAGAAACCTCGCGAAACGACCTTCCAGCCTAATCCGCGAGAGAAGACACTTTCCTTAGGATGTCGTGGCCCCCTCTTCATCACATCGTCTTCCGCGTTATCAAGCCCTAAAGCCATTGCAGGCAAGCCATCTGTAACCAAATTTACCCAGAGAATTTGAATCGGAACGAGCGGGAGCGGCAATCCAAGAATCATTGCAAAAAGCATAACCAATATTTCACCTACATTTGAGGCAAGAAGGTAGCGAATAAACTTCCTAATATTTTCATAGATATTCCGACCTTCTTTGATGGCTGCTTTAATCGTCGCGAAATTATCGTCAAGAAGTACTAGAGACGAGGCTTCTTTCGCGACGTCGGTGCCTGTAATCCCCATCGCCACCCCGATATCGGCCGCTTTGATGGCCGGAGCATCATTCACTCCATCCCCTGTCATCGCGACGATATGTCCTCTGTTTTGCAATGCGTTAACGATTTTCATTTTATGCTCAGGAGACACTCTGGCAAAAACAGAAACATCGTCTACACAATCCTCCAGTTCTGAGACGGACATCGTAGCTAACGTATTTCCTTCTATCACTTTGCTGCCTTTTGTTAAAATTCCCAATTGTTTGGCGATAGCCTTCGCGGTGATGACATGGTCACCGGTAATCATGATTGTTTTGATTCCAGCATCTCTGCATTCCTTTACGGCTGTTTTCACTTCAGGGCGAGGCGGATCGATCATTCCTTGCAGCCCGATGAATATCAGATCTTGTTCCGCTTCCTCTTCACTTAGGATCATCGTTCCTTGTGGAATTGGCTTGAAGGCGATCGCAATGGTTCTTAATGCATTTCCTGCTAGCTCGTCAATCGCCTCCTGGACATTTGCGGTTAGCTCTTTCGTTAACCGCTGCTGCTTTTCATTCCAGAGGATGGATTTACTTAATCCGATCAAAACATCGGGTGCTCCCTTAACGACAGCAAACTTTCTTCCTACTTTATCTTTTACGATCATACTCATCATTTTCCGCTTCGAATCAAACGGAAATTCGTTGAC
Organism: Mesobacillus subterraneus; assembly: GCF_000934845.1. Taxonomy (GTDB): domain Bacteria; phylum Bacillota; class Bacilli; order Bacillales; family Cytobacillaceae; genus Mesobacillus; species Mesobacillus stamsii. The sequence goes on along the minus strand of NZ_JXIQ01000099.1, from coordinate 1,448 downwards.
AATTTCAAATTGCTCGAGCAAGACATTTTTCCGAAATCCTGCTTTCATCGCGGCAACTAGCAATGCCCCTTCAGTTGGATCACCATCGATAGAATACTCTCCTTCTTTTTCTATCATTTCTGCATGATTGCACAGCATTCCAAAGGTTAGCAGCTGTTGAAGTGATTTTTCACTCTTTGGATGAATGATTATGTCTTTATCAAAAAATGAACCTGTAGGAGAATAGCCTACCCCATCTACTCTCCATGTTTTGTTGCCGCTCCATAAATGGGTTACCGTCATTTTGTTTTGAGTCATCGTTCCTGTTTTATCCGAGCATATGACAGATGCACATCCAAGTGTCTCCACAGCAGGCAATTTTCGAACGATTGCATTCTTCTTGATCATTCTCTGGACACCCAGGGACAACGCAACGGTGACGATGGCCGGAAGTCCTTCTGGAATGGCTGCTACGGCAAGGCTGACTCCTGAAAGGAACATAGTGTACAGATCTTGGCCTTGGAGGACTCCAATCCCAACAACCAGCAATGTTAGGAATAGTGCGGCGATAATGAGGATTTTCCCTAACTGTTCCAGTCTGCGCTGAAGAGGTGTTTCCTGGACTTCAGCGGTTTGCAGCAAGTCGGCAATTTGCCCCATCGCTGTTTTCATTCCCGTAGCGATGACCACTCCCATACCGCTTCCTCTTGTGACCATTGTGCCCATGAACGCCATATTTTCCATATCACCAAGTCCAAGATTCGGGATCTTTAATGGTTGGGTGTTTTTTTGAACCGGCAATGATTCTCCAGTTAGTGCAGACTCTTCTATTTCAAGACTCCAGGCCTCAATCAACCGAATATCCGCACCAATTCTGTCCCCGCTTGAGAATTTCAGGACATCTCCAGGTACAATTTCCTTTGAAGGAATCTTCACCCATTCCCCGTCCCTTAATACATTGACTTGTGGAGCTGACAATTCCTTTAAGGCATCGAGTGATTTCTCTGCCTTCCTTTCCTGGAAAAAACCTAAGATGCCATTCACCAATACGATGGCAATGATCGCGATTGCATCGATCATCTCACCAAGAAGACCAGATATTAATGTTGCTGCCAATAGGACAAGCACCATAAAATCCTTGAATTGGCTGAAGAATAACAGCAGGGCGGATTGCTTCTCGCCTTCCGCCAAAGCATTATACCCATGCTGGTTAATTCTGCGTTTTACTTCCTTTTCATCCAATCCTTCTGTAAAATTTGTTCTTAAGGCATTTGCTATTTCTTGTACATTCATTTCATGGAACTTCATGGGGCCATCACACTTCCTCCTTGTTTGTCCTACTCTAAAGAAAGCTTATTCAGCCCTGTCCAAAAAAATGATAAGATGTTTATAGATATAAAAGCGAAGGCGACTTGGTCAGCCCCGACAAGCGTTGGAGGTCCGCCCAGTGAAGTCGCTCTTTGACTTCA